>JAJBAV010000002.1 GCA_020532085.1 Candidatus Cloacimonadota bacterium
AACCATATCCACCAGAGTGAGTTAATTACCTCCAGGTTTCAGCATGAAGATCGGAGGGATATTGGCGTAGGGGCTGTTTGGCTAAACAACAAAATTGAGTGTCCACTATTTCAGGACTTGACACGACCCGGGGATGAGCCAAATTTTCCTCTGATTTTCACACCTGGATGCCCTGGGGAATGAGTTGGGTTTCGGTGAAAGCCTGGTCCCGCCCGCAAGCTAAGCGGGAAGCGAGCTGGGGTCTGATTTCCCGGCGCGAAAAAAGGCGGGAATCGCTTCCCGCCTTTTTTAGGATGTCAATTATGGATTATTTCTTTTTCCCGGCCTTGACAGCTTCTTTGAGCTTCTTGCCTGCTTTGAAGACAGGAACTTTACGGGCTGGGATCTTGAGGGGTTTCTTGGTCTTGGGGTTGACGCCATTGCGGGCTTTGCGATGGGCAACACTGAAGGAACCAAAGCCGACAAGGGAGACTTTTTCATCTTTCTTGAGAGCTTGCGTAACACCCTCTAACATTGCGTTGAGTGCGATGCCGGCTGTTTTCTGCGAAATTCCGGCGGTCCCTGCGATCTTTTTGATTAAATCATCTCTGCTCATTTTACCTCCTTGGGGTTGTATTTAAAGAGTAAGAGATAATACGGTGCTATTAAAAACGGGGTCTGGAAAATCTGTCAACAAAAAAATGCTGTTTTCACAGCACTTTAGCGTTCCCGGGCAACGCAAAACCGTAGTCGTGAAATGCCAACTGACTGTGGGGCAAGCAGAAACGAAATCCAAATGGGAGTGAAAAAAAACTGCAAAAAATACCGTTCTTGCTGCCTGCTAGCTTTTTACATTGACAAAAAAAGGCTCCTGTAACGTTGTTGTTCCAACAGAAAATTCACTGGAGGAATAATGAAAAAATATGCATACCTGCTTGCGATGCTGCTGACAGTCCTTATGGTGCTGTCCGCCTGCAGCGGAAACAAAAAGATCGAAGAACCGGTGGAACCGCCGCCCACACCGCTGGAACTGGCCAAAGCCGCCGAGGACACCGCTCTCGTCAACGTCGAGGATGGAAACTTCGCCTTGGCATTGGAATACTACAACCAGGCCAAGGATTACTACCTGCTGGCCCAGCCTGAAGCCGCGCCCACGGATTCGGTGGACGTGAACATCGAACTGATCCAGAAAAACATCGCTTTCACCTATCAGAACCTGGCCCAGGAAAGCGATCAGTATCAGCAGTATGATGACGCGATCACGGAATTTGAAAGCGCCGCCAACATCTACAAAAGCCTGGTGCCGCTCACCATGACCGCCACGGAGCGCGACGCCATCGTGGCCGGCCTCTACCGCAACATGGCCTTCACCGCTCAAAAAGCCGGCCAGTTCGAACGCGCCCTGGGTTATTACGACAACGTGCTTCAAACCGAGCCTGGTAACTCCGACGTGCTGATGTCCAAGTACAGCATCCTCAAAAACGACATTGGCGACCAGGTTCGCGCTTATCAGGTGCTGAAGGATTACGCCGAGGCTTCCGGCGACGTGAACGCCTATCTGGTGCTGGCCTCAGCCTATCGCGATGAAGGCGACGACAACACCGCGGCCATCTATTACGACAAAGCCCTCGAACTGAGCGAAACCCCGATGGTGTACTCCACCGTGGCCGATTTCTACCGTGGGATCAAGAACTACAAGAAATCCAACGACGTGCTGCTCAAACTGATCGCGGCCACCACGGACAACGCCTCCAACGCCCTCGCCTACCGCATCATGGCCGATAACTACGACAAGCTGAACAACACCTCCAAGAAGCTCGAATACTACGACAAATCCCTGGACTTGGAGCCCAACGCCGACGTGGCCCTGGCCCTGGCCAATCACTGGAACAAGCAGAAAAGCTGGGCCAAGGTGGTAACCTATGCCACCAAGGCCATCAACGTCGATTCTTCCAAGGCCGCGGCTTATCTGCTGCGCGGCAACGCCTATTTCATGCAGAAGAAGTATGATGCCGCCAAAGCCGACCTGCAAAGAATCGTTAACGATCCGAACTACGGCTCCAGCGCTTCCGCCATTCTCAAGAAGATCAAATAATCAAGTCATATTCGGCAGTCAACCGTGCGTGTTCACGGTTGACTGTTGTTTTCTGAGGTCTCCGCGATGCCCAAAAAGATCAAGTCCGACGGCTCGGTGAAGGCGCTCTACGGCGTCAGCACCGAAACCAAGCTCAAACGCCCGCTGATCGGCAGCACTGTTCCGGCCGGCTTTCCCTCTCCCGCCACCGATTACATCGAAGGCCTGCTGGACCTCAATGAATATCTGATCAAGCACAAGGCCGCCACCTTTTTCGCCCGGGTGGGAGGCGATTCGATGATCGGTTGCGGCATTTTTCCGGATGACATCGTGATCGTGGACAGAGCTTTGGAGGCCAACCACAACTCGGTGGTGCTGGTGCGCTATGACGGGGAATTCACGATCAAGAAGCTGCGCGTCGAAAAGGGAGAGTATTTCCTGGTTTCCGAAAACGAGTCCTACCCGGCCATCAAGATCAACGAGGAGCTCGATTTCGTGATCTGGGGCGTAGTCACCACCGTGATTCACAAAGTGTAGCGCGTGCGCCTGCCATTCCTTGCCGCGGTCCTGGTCCTGATCCTGTTTTCGCCGCTGGCGGCGCAATCCCTGGTGCTGGAGCAAAGCCTGCTTTTGCTGCCGGACCAGCTTGACTACCAGATCGCGCCAGGCCCCATCGTTACAGGTTCAGAATCCGTTTTTGCCGACACCCTGCTCTTGATTCCGGGTTTGGATTACCGGCTGGATCACCGTGCCGGGACCCTCACCCTGTTGCGCTTTCCCGAGGCGGAATATCTGCGCGTCAGCTGCCTGCAAGTGCCGCCTGAACTGGCCCGCCCGCGCCAGCTCTACCGCGAGCTGGATCCCTCCGACAGCCTCTTCCAAAGCGTGGCGCCCCGCCCGCGCAACTGGCTTCCAGACGATGGCAAACTGCTCATCTCCGGCGCCAAGACCTTTGCCATCACCTTCTCCGACGAAGATGCCTTCGACCTGAAGCAGTCGCTGTTCGTGAATCTGAACGGCGAGCTTTCCCGCAACGTGAACATTGCCGCCCAGCTTTCCGACAGCCAGTCCAAACTTACTCCGGAAGGCGATTCCAAGGAACTAAGCAGCCTGGACAAGGTGTTCATCCGAGTGTACGGCAAACAATACGAGATCGCGATGGGCGACCTCGACTGGGAATTCACCGACACCCGCTATATCAACTACCGCACCAGCATCGAGGGCCTGAACGCCTGGTACCGCGACCGCCATTTCGCCCAGGCCGGCTTCACCGCCGCCGCGGGCAAACCGGCCAGCCAGGCCATCACCGTGGTCGACGGCAAACAGGGCCCCTATTACCTCAATCCCACAGGCTGGCAGAGCTCGTATCTGATCACCGCCGGCAGCGAACAGATCTTCCGCAACGGCGTCCTGCTGGAACGAGGCACAGACTATTACATCGACTACTCGGAAGGTTCGGTGATGTTTCGCAGCCTGGTGGTCTCCAGTGACCAGATCAACGCCTGGTTTCAATACGCGGATGAACATTACAAGCAATCCACCCTCTTCAATTCCTCCCGGATCCAGGTGCTGCCCGGCCTCTCGCTCGCGCATCACTTCATCCGCCAGACCGATGCCAAAGACGCTCCTCTGCTTTATCAGTTCAGCCCCGCGGACCTCGATTCGCTGAGCGCGGCGGGAGACCGCCTGGCCTGGGGAAACGGCGTCGTGCTGGTGGATCCCGGCCTGGGCAGCTATCTGCTGAGGCAGACGGAAGACGGCATTCCCTACTACGAATACGCCGCGGGCGACACCACCGCGGTCTACAACGTCACTTTCAGCTTCATGGGCCTGGGCGGCGGTGATTATGAAGAATATTCCAGCGGCAAATTCCGCTACGTGGGTGCCGGACTGGGTTCCTGGCTGCCTCAGAAACGCCTGGTTCCGGCGGTGCTGCGCAACAACGCGGACCTTGCCCTGAACTATGAGTCCGGGCCTCTGGAGCTGGGCTTGGAAGGCATTTACACCACCAACGACAAGAATGCTTTTTCCGCATTGGACGACGCCGACAACCGCGGCGGCCTGCTGGCCGCCTGGGGCCGGCTCAAAACCGGGGAGGTGGACAGGCAAAGCTGGATCGGCCTGGATTTCGAGCGGCGCTGGGCGAACAGCTTTCTCTTCAGCCAGCAATCCGGCTACGCGGAAGAATATGACCTCGCGCTGCTGCCCCCGGCCGATTCCCTGGCCCAGTGGCGGCTCGATCTCACCCTGGGCTCGCGCGCCTGGGAGGCCTGGAAACCTCAACTGACGCTGCGTTACCGGGACATTCCCGGCCTCTACAGCCAGAAAGCGCTGCGTTTGCTCTCACAAAGCACTGGGCGTGGCTTGATTCCCGCTCTGAACCTGCGTTCCACCCTTTCCTGGCAAGATCTCGCGGAGGACGCCGGCTCCAGCCTCATGCAGTATCACGATCTGGGCGGAAGCTGGGATTTCAACTGGCTCAAAGCCAAACTGCTGGCCACCTACAACAGCCTCGAACACACCCAGCCCTCCCCGGCGGAGCCGGACAGCCGCTACTACCGCGTTAATCCCCAGATCACGCTTCGGATGGGCCCAACCAGCCTTTCCCAGCTCAGCTTCACCCAAGACAACAGCTTCCGCAAAGACACGGACTGGATCAGCGCCTCCAGCTCGCAAACCTACGCCCTAAAACACAGCACCACCTCCCTCAACCACAGCCTGAACCTCGATTTCACCCACCGCCAGATCCAGAGGGAAGGCCCCAAAAACAGCTACAACCTGGTGTCCCTGCGCAACTCCCACTATTTCCTCAAACAGGCGGTGATGCTGCTGGGCAATTACCAACTCAACCAAACCGAGTTTTTTCCCCGCATCCGCGAGCTGGAATACATCGGCGACGGCCTCGGCCTCTATGACAGCACCGGCGTCTACACCCCGGATGGCGACTGGGACTACGTTTTCATCACCAGCGGACGCGGGACGCTGAGCTCGGAGGTGAACGGCCAGGTCAGCCTCTACCTCAAGCCCGGAAACCATTTCCCCAAGTGGAACTGGCTGCGCGGTGACCTCATCCTCCAGGGCACGCTGCAGGATTCGCTGATGACGGATTGGCGCAGCTACCTCATCTTCCCGGAATCCGCGTTCAGCGCGCCTTCCACCATCTTCGGAAACCAGCGTCTCTCCCAAACCTTCTGGCTGGACCTGGTGCCCGGGCGCGTGGTCGGCAGCCTTGGCGCGAGTTTCAACCGCAGCCTCGAC
This sequence comes from Candidatus Cloacimonadota bacterium, assembly GCA_020532085.1. Taxonomy (NCBI): domain Bacteria; kingdom Pseudomonadati; phylum Candidatus Cloacimonadota; species Candidatus Cloacimonadota bacterium. The sequence continues at coordinate 5,312 of JAJBAV010000002.1, forward strand.
AACCGCTACCAAAGCCAGTCCCGCGCCTCGGAAGCCCTCTACTCCGCGGAGTTTGACTTCAAGAACTTCTCCGGCAACAATTACAACCTCCGCTACCAACACAGCAACGAAACCGACTCCCGCTACCTCTCCGACATCACCCTGAACGAGCTCAGGCTGCTGGTCCAGCGCAACTTTTCCCCCAACAACATCGGCACCCTGAACCTAAGCGGCAGCCTGGAGAACGGACTCAGGCAACAAAGCGGTGAAGGCTACCGCCTGCGCGGCCTGGGCCTGGAACCCGGCTATCGCGGCGTTTGGGGCAAGAAAGCCCGCGTGAACGGCTCCTTCGGGCTTCGCTACAATTTCCGGGAAGGCGACGATTTTCTGGCCTTCCTGCCCGAAAAACGGGGCGGATTGCTGCTCAATTGGTCGCTTTCCGCCGTTTACCGCCTCAACAGCTTCAGCTCCGCCACCGCCGAATACAGCGGCACCGCCTATCCGGACCAGGACGTGAAACACTCGCTCAAGCTGGAATTCAAGGCCGAACTTTGATCCCGGTTGCTGAACATGACTGAACTCATCTCTCTCACCCCTCTCGACTACGCGCTCGTGCTGCCCTTCATCTTTCTGGCGGGTCTCATCGATTCCATCGCCGGCGGCGGCGGCCTGATCTCCCTCCCGGCCTACGTCGCGGCCGGATTGCCCATGCACACGGCCCTGGCCACGAACAAGTTTTCCTCCGCCTGCGGCACCGTCTTCAGCACAGCCCGCTACCTGCACGCGAAAATGATCGACCTCCCCGTGGCCTTGGTCAGCGCGGTTTTGGCGCTGCTCGGCTCGTATCTGGGCACCCGTGCCGTGCTCCTGCTTTCCGGCGATTTCCTGCGCTGGCTGCTGCTGGTGGTGATACCCGTGATCGCCGTGCTCACCCTCATCCGCAAGAATTTCGGCCGCCAAAACCATTCCCGCCAGCTCAAACTTGGCCTCAGGCTGTTTTTGGGAGGATTGGCCGGCCTTCTGATCGGCTTCTGGGACGGCTTTTTCGGCCCCGGTACCGGCACCTTCCTCATCCTGGTTTACGCGCTGCTGCTGCACTACGATTTTGTGGTGGCCAACGGCAACACCAAGGTGGTGAATCTTGCTTCCAATCTGGCCGCGCTCACCGCCTTCCTGATCGCCGGCAAGGTGTATTTCCCCCTGGCAGTGCCCGCCGCCGCCTTCGGCATCGCCGGAAACCTGATCGGCTCCAAACTGGTGGTCCGCAACGGCAACCGGCTTATCAAACCGATCTTTGTCCTCGCCCTGGTCCTGCTGCTGGGACGCATCGTCTGGGATCTCTTCAGTCGCTGATCCCGCTTCGTTCCAGCCGACTTGCCAAACAAAATCCTTGACAGCCGGACCCCTTTCCGGGAAATGGCTCCCACAAGCAAGTGCTGAAGTGGTGAAATTGGTATACACGCTAGTTTCAGGGACTAGTGAGCGATGAGCTCATGGGGGTTCGAGTCCCCCCTTCAGCACCATTTTTCTGCCCGCGTTTTTCCTCCTCCGTTCCGCTCTGGGTATTGCCATTTTATACGGATTTACGGATTGAACGGATTTACGGATGGCATCTTGGCGTCCAGCGGGCTTGTGAGCATGGATTACAGGAGAACCAAGGTTCACCCAACAAGCCGAAACTTATGTTACTTTACTCTGTCTCTCTGTCCCTCTGTTTTGTCTTTTTTCTGTGCCTCGAGATAAATCTCGGGCACCCAACAAGCTGAAGCTTATGTTACGATCACTCTGCTTTTACTGTGGGCTCTCTGTTTTAAATTCCCTTTTTTCTGAACTCTTTTTCTCTGATTTTGCGCTTTTCCGCGACCCATTCTTCATCGATCTAAAAAATTGGGAAGAGGGATACTCCGCCCGCCGGGTAATATTTTTGTGGACATTCCGGGCGGGGTTTGATAAATTGTGAACAAGACATCGAAAAAGGAAAACGATGATGAGAACAAAGCTGATCTTCGCAACCCTGCTGGCGCTGGTTCTGGCCGGATGCGCCACTCAGAGCGTGAACATGGCCATCATGCGCCCGGCCGAGGTGAACCTTTACGACTACACCGCAGTTGCCATGGGCGACATCTGGGGCCCTCCCCAACAGTGGTTCCGCGCTCAGGATATCCGCGACGCCTTCACCGCCCGCCTCCTGGAAAGCGAATATTTCGAAACCATACTCGACCGCCAGTACCTTCAGGCCATCCTGCAGGAGCATTACCTTGCCTGGAACGGTTTTGTGAACGGGGAAACCGCGCCCCAGCTGGGTGAATTCATCGGCGCCGCAGCCTTGGTGGTCGGCCGGGTCACCCGCGACGAGTACAAAGAGGACATCAGCACGGAAACGGTGACCAAAAAAGACAAGAACGACATGGAATACGAGGTGCAGAAACACACCCGCACCGGCACCCACTACCTGGGCGTGAACATCCAGATCATGGATGTGCAGACCTCCGCCGTGATCGCCAACAAGCGCCTCGATACCAGCTTTTCGGATTCCAAGTCCGCCGAGGACCGCCAGCCGCCCAAGATCGACCAGAGCTACCTCTACGGAGTTTGCGTGGACGATCTTTCCCGCCAGTTCATCCGCACCGTCGCGCCCTACTACGTGAACGTTTCCGCAACCTACGAGCTGGACAAGAAACACCTTCCGGAGCTCAAAACCGCCCACCAGATGGTGGTTGTGGGCGAAACCGAACGCGCCCTCGAGATCCTGCAGGCAGCCGCCCTCAAACCGGAGATCCCCGCCAAATCCCGCGCCAAGGCATATTACAACCTTGGCCTCATCCAAACTTACACCGGTGCTTACGACAACGCCCTCGCCAACCTTATCCAGGCTCTGGAACTCGTGCCGGGAAACAGCCGCTACAGCCGCGCCATCCAGATCTGCCGGGATGAACGCCATCAGGCCGAACAGGTGAGGCGGCAGATGGAAGGGGACTGACTTTTCCCTACGGATTCAACGGATTGAACGGATTATACGGATCGGCGGGGTGTTGGGATTCTTATACGGGTTTACGGATTGAACGCATTTGCTGATTTGGACGGTTAATCGCCAAGCCTGAACCTGTCATTCCGGGAAGCGCGCGTCAGCACGCAGGGTCCCGTCGGGGTCCTCGCCGGACAACCTGTTGGCCGGCGGGGTGATTCGAATCCAGGCCTCTACTGCGTCGTCCCGGAATGACCTAACAGGGGTGTCTTTAGGTGGGAATGCCCGGAATGACGTAACAGCGTTGGCTTCCCCCTTCTTGCCGAAAATCCTCTCCCTCCAGGGTCAATACGCGAACACCACCCCGCTTTGGGGAAAGACCCACTCTCCGGCTTTGGTGGCCACGGTGATGGTGTTTTTGCCGGTGGAGACCCGCGGATACTTGTTTTGGCCGGCGAAGACGGGCACGCACTCGATCGGGACCAGCTCCGCCGGATGGGAAAAGCTGATCTTCACGCCGTGGGTGAGTTCGGTGATGAAAACGCTGAGTTGGTGGGAAGCCCGGGGATAGAGGGTGAGGGTGTCGATCTCGAAGCGGACCTCGGAGCCCACCAGATCACGCAGGGCGGGATGGGAGCAGCGGATCTCCATGCAGGCGTTGCGGAAGTGGAGTTTGGTCTCCAGTTCGAGCCCGTCGATCCGCACCGAGGAGAGGGAAAAGGCTTCCGGGCTGAGCTCGAAGTTGGTGTCCATCAGCCAGCGGTATTCCACGTCGCGGCGCTTGAAATAGGTTTTCAGGGCCGCCTCGGAATTGGCACAGGCAACGGTGAAAAAGTCATTTTGCAGCGTTTTGCTGAAGCTGAGGGTGGTGGCGGCGCGCCAGAAGCGGGGGTCGCCAGAATCGGAGAAGCTGATGTGGTGGCGAAAGTCCCGCCGGTAGAGGATCTCGCGGTCTTTGTTGAAGAAAAACACCCGCAGGATCTCGCGCGAGATCAGCTCGCCCATTTCCTCGCTGTTCACGCGCTGGCTGATGGCGGCCTGGATGATCTGGCTGAGCTTGGAATCCGGATAGTCCGAAGAGACAAATTCCCGCCGCGAGAGGGGGGAGGAGGTCACCAGGCGTTTGCCGTCGTAGTAATGCCTTTTCGCGCGGCGTCCCACCTGGCAGAGCAGCTCATAGGCCGAGCCAGCATAAGCAGCCGCGAGGTTTTCCGCTCTCAGTTCCTCCGCGGAATTCCCCAGCAGCACCACTTCGTCGCCAATATCCACCTTGCCGGCGTCGCTGATGTCCGCGCAGATCATGTCCATGGAAACCCGGCCGATCACTGGACAGAGCGCTCCTTTTACGGATACGGTCCCGCGGTTCGAAAGCAAAAAGTCGTAGCCGTCGGCGTAACCCACCGGGATCACGGCGTAGCGCGTGGGCCGGGCGGCTTGCCAGGCACGGTTGTAGCCCACCGTGGCGCCGGCGGGGACCTCTTTGATCTGCGCCACCGTGGATTTGAAGGTCATCACGGGTTTCAGGGCGATCTTTTCCCTTTGGGAGGAATGGGTGTAGATGCCGTAGCTGAGGATGCCCAGACGGCAGACGGAAAGAGATTTTCCGAAACCGTTCACCACCGCCGCGCTGTTGGCCAGATGCACCCAGGGGGCGTCAACCTGGTACTTTTTCAGGGTGGCCAGAAATTCCTCTTCCTGGGCCTGGCTGAAAGCCGGGTCGCTTTCGCTGGCGGCAAAGTGGGAAAACACGCTCTGCACCTGCAGATGGGGGAGTTGGTCCACTGCCTTCCAGAGCCGCCCGAAATCCCCGGACAAAGCCCCGCTGCGGTGCATGCCGCTGTCCAGCTTGAGGCTCACCTTGCACCTTATCTTGCGCTCAGCGCAGGCCTGGTCCAGCTCCCGGGCAAAAGCCGGATCGCTAAGGGTGGGCCAGAGCTCATGGTCCAGTATCCCCGGGATCTCGCTGGGAAGAGAGGGTGAGAGGATCAGGACGGGTTCCCTGAAGCCCTGGACGCGCAGCAGTTTTCCCTCTTCGGGATTGGCCACTCCCAGCGCCACAGCCCCCTCCGCGAGGGCGATTCGGGCGATCTCGCGCGCGCCGTGCCCATAGGCGTCGGCCTTCACGATCTGGATGAAGCCCTGGTTCGCGCCCATCAGGGCCTTCAAAGCCCTCAGGTTGGCGCGGAAAGCCGCCAGGTCGATCTCCACCCAGCTGCGTTCGCGAACCGCCTCTTTGGCCATCTCCCGCGCTCCTAAAAGAACTTCGCGGCCAGGTCCGCCAGCTGCGAACGCTCGCCCTTTTCCAAGGTGATGTGGCCCACGATGTCCTCGTTCTTCAGTTTTTCCACAGCCACGGAAAGCCCGTTGGAAGAGGAATCCAGGTAGGGGATGTCGATCTGGTAGGGGTCGCCGGTGAGCACCACCTTGGTGTTTTCCCCGGCGCGGGTGATGATGGTCTTCATCTCGTGCGGGGTGAGGTTTTGGGCCTCGTCGATGATGATGAATTGGTCCGGCAGGCTGCGGCCGCGGATGTAGGTGAGCGGTTCCAGCTCCAGAAAGCCGTAATCCATGAAATCTTCCAGGCTGGGCTTGCGTTTGCCTTTCATGTTCTCGCTTTTGATGTCCTCGTGCAGCGCCAGCAGGATGTCCATGTTGTCGTAGATGGGCTGCATCCAGGGGTTGAATTTGTCGCTCTTGGTTCCGGGGAGGTAGCCGAGGGCCTGCCCCAGCGGTGAGATCGGCCGCGAGATCACCAGCCGGGTGTACTTTTGCTCTTCCACAACCTTTTGCAGCCCCGCCGCCATCGCCAGCAGGGTCTTGCCCGTGCCGGCCTTGCCCGAAAGGCTCACCAGGCGGACTGTGTCGTCCAGCAGCAGGTCCAGCGCCATTTCCTGTTCAAAATTGCGCGCCTTGATCCCGTAAACCAGTTCACCCTGATAGCTCTGCAGCTTGTAGAGGGCGTTCGCGCTCTTGTTATAGCGAAGGGTGCGAACTGTGTCCGGGGTGGATTTGCGGAAGAAGCGGATGAACTGGTTCGGACACAGCTCCCCAAAGGGATTGGCGATGTATTTCCGGCCGTTGATGGAGTCAAATTCCGCGTCCTCCAGTTCCTTGGTTTCCCAGCCGGTGTAGAGCTCTTCGAACTTGATGTTGTCCGTCTCGAAATTCTCGGCGTTGATGCCCACGCTGTCGGCTTTGATGCGCACGTTGGCGTCCTTGGAGACCAGCGTCACCAGGTCCTGGGGGTATTTTTGCTGGAAATAGAGCGCGGTGCCTATGATCAGGTTGTCGATGCGGTCCAGGAAAAAGAGCTGTGAGGCGGCGTCAGTCACATCTTTGTTCACCGAGACCTGCACCGTGCCGCCGTTGTCCATGGTCACGCCTTCCTGCAGGCTGCCCCGCGTTCTCAGGGCGTCCAGGTAGCGGCCGATCTGGCGTGCGTTGCGGCTCTTTTCGTCCACGCCTTTCTTGAATTGGTCGATCTCCTCGATCACCACGATGGGGATCACCACGTGGTTTTCTTCAAAGGAAAAGAGGGCCTGGGGGTTGTGAATGAGGACGTTGGTGTCCAGGATGAAAATTTTGTCAGCCAAGAATATTTGCTCCTTATTGGGGGTGGGTTTGGATGCGCTCGATCAACTCGCGCTGGGCGGGAAACTCGTCGGCCAAAGCGCCGGACTCGGCCATCTCAAAATCGGTGTAGGAAAAAGCCGGCCACAGCGTGCAGCCGCAAAAGGCGAAGCCCGCGGATTCCTCCAGCTCGGTCGCGAACCAGGTTTGGCGCGGAATGATGAACTGGGGCAGCTGGCCGGCGCTCACGTCCGCGCCCAGGATCTGCGTCTGGAGCCCTTTCTGGGCCGAAAGCAGGTAGAGCCGCAGCGGCGTGCCGTGGTAGTGGTGCCACATCTCGTCACACTGCACCCGGTGCCACCTGCAAACCATCGTGTGGGGCAAAAGATAGAGGATCGACGATCCCGCCAGCCGCTCCGGAAAGATCACCTTGCCGGTGCTGTCCCTGAGGTCGCCGCTGATCTGCGATTGCCAGTTGCGCCGGTAGAAACCGCCCTCGGGATGGGGCATCATGTTCAGTTTGTCCAGGATATCTTGGTATTTTTCCATGCTACACTCTGTTTTAAAGACTGCGGACAAGGATTTGTCCGGCGGCGATTGGCGTCAATCTTTTTGTTTAACATCTCCCGGGTCCAGGCGCGTAAACCTCCAGTTTTCCATCCAGCCAACCTGGCATAAGCAGAGCACGAAATTCTTGACAACTTCAGCCCCCGGTTAAAGTTGCCGAAATGGAGGTAACCATGAAAAAACTATTTGTATTACTGGTTTTGGCGGCTCTCACGCTGGCTCTAGCGGCTGAGATGTTTCCGGAAGCCGATCTGCTTTTACCGGCCATGCGGGGTGACGCTGAGGCTCAGTTGCGTCTGGGCCGGGCTTACATCAGGTACGGGCTGGATTATCATGAGTATGTCTATGAGGACTATACCGTTTGGGACAGCTGCTCTGTATGTGTGGACACTATGGCGGTAGCTTCTTATCCCCTGTACAGCCAGGAAGGGCAGCAGCCTGTAGAATTGCCGCCCCATGAAGAGGATCTGTGGAATGGCTCGGAATGGCTTGCTTCCGCCTCCGAGTTGGGTAATGTCTATGCCCTTAACGATTATGCCTGTTGCCTGATGATGGGTTGGGGCACCATGATCGAAGCCAGGAAAGCCTTTCGCCTGTTCAAACAGGCCGCGGAGGCCGGAGTGCCTGCCGCCCAGTATAATCTTGGCTGGTGCTACAAATACGGCCTGGGCGTCATCAAGGATCCCGTCGAGGCCTACCACTGGCTGCTTGTGGCCTCGGCCAACGGCGTCCGGCAGGCTTACGGAGAGCAGGATTATAACAACTATTGCGATGCTTCGCCACTGGTGGAGCCAAAGCTTGTGCCAGAAGTTACCACCAGGGCAAAAAGGACCCTGGATTCACTGCCAGTACTCCCGCACGATCCGGACTCGCTGCTGCTGTCTCTCTGACCACTCCCGGTTTCCGTGTTCCAGTAGTTGTCGGCATCGGGCGAGCCTGGAGTCCAGCGAGCCTGCGGGCATGGACTCCAGGATGATTGTGAGTTTTATTTTGGACCTGATACGGATTTACGGATTGAACTGAGTTACGGTTTTATTTGCCTCCCCGCCACATTCATCCCACCGCCCGCCCTCACAGGTACGTCATCCTGCGGCAGCCCGTCATCCCTGAGCTGGTGTCATTCCTGCGCTGGGGTTGAATGACGAAGGAGCAGCGACGACAGCAACCAACCATCCGTCATCCCTGCCCCGAACTGTCATTCCGGGGAGGCGTGCGTCATCACGCGGGGCTCTGTTGGGGTTCTCGCCGGACAACTTGTTGGCCGGTGGGGTGATTCGAATCCAGGCCTGGCGGGAATAGCCAATGTGAAACGGAAGCGGGGACGATGAAGGCTGCGCCTGGATCGTCACCTTGCCAGGGCATTACCCCAACCGTCTGGATTCCGGTGCCCCCACCCTGGAATGACTAGGTTTGACCGGGTGAATGAAAGGTCTGGATTCCGGGGCCCCCACCCCGGAATGACACAGTGGCTGGCGCTTCCAGACGGAAGGCAGTGACTGCAGCCACCGTTCCCCGCCCAGGACAGACGCACACGAAAGACGGAAGGCGGTGGCTTCAGCCACCGTTCCCTTTCAGGAGCCGCGTTAGAGACGATCTCCGGCGGTTTCAACCGCCGGTCCGGTCCTGGGCTGGATGCCTCAACCGGTGGTTAAAACCGCCGGACATCGTCAATCTCTATCCCCGGATCTGGGTCACGGTGGCTGAAGCCACCGCCTTCCGTCTGTTGTTCTCCGGACAAATCCCATTTCCAAACTGGTGCCCGATACACCCACCCCGGAATTTCAGCTCAGGGCCGGGCGGTGCTTGATATTGGATTCCGGGGCCCGGGGGTTGAAACCCGCACCCTGGAATGACATTTCCGTGGCCCTTTCTTCAGGGTCCGACGGCCTTCACCCGGTAGAAGTAGCGCGGGCCGGGAGGCGTTTGGCTGAGGGTGTGCAAAGTGGTGTTGGTGTAGAAGCTGAAAGGCCCGTCCGGAGAAGGGCTCCGCTCAACGATGAACTGAGTGGCGGGGAAGGGATAGCTCCAGTCCAGCCGTACCACGTTCAGGGCGGGAACATAGCTCAGTGAGATATCCTCCACCGGCGGGATCCCGCTGCCTCCGGACCACCAGACGCGGTTATTGGCATCATCCTCAAAGTCAGGACCGCCGAAGGTGCCGCTCCAGCCAGAGAAATAGACGTGGCCTTCCTCGCTTGCCCTGTAAACGTTCCTGGCCGCTGTGCCATAAGCGTTGCTTCCTGGATTGGTTGGGAAAGACGCGTTGGATATGGTATAGGATCCGGGCCCGTAAAAAGAAATGAACCTGCCGCCGGGGGTGCCGTTGGTGAACACGCAATGGTCAAAGTATTCCAGGGTGGGAGAGTTCAGAAAGGCGATCCCGGTGGAGCCCAGATATTGGAAAGTGGCGTAGGAGGCAGCGAAAGTGGATGTTTCCATCACGATGAAATGATATCCGCCTGTTCCAAAAACGGTGAAAGTCACCGGCCCCGAGACCGTTCCCGGAGCCCGGAAGATCCCGTTGCGAAAGACCACGAACTGCTCGTCGGCCCCGACCTGGATGGTGGAGCTGGGCTGGCAGATGAAGGTCCCGTCATCGCCCACGTAGGTCATGCCGGTGCTGGTGAAGGTGTGTCCGGCGAGGACCAGGGTGGCGTGGGACACCACGTTGGTGCCCTGATTCAGGCTCTGGACGTCGCCGTTGACGGTCACGGTGTTTGCTGAAACGATATCCAAGCCGCCTTTGATCACGCAGGCGGAGAGGCTCACCTCCGCGTTCCGCAGCCTGGTGATCACGGCTCCGTTCCTGAGGCGAAAGGATTCCGGCGCTCCGGATCCATTTCTAGAAAGGGTTTTGGCAATCCTCAGCGTGCGAAAATTGCTGTTGGGATGGGCGGTGATGGTGGAGTTCGCGTCGCCGAGGAATTCCACCGCCCCGCCGAAGGGATTGAAAACGCCGCGATGGTCGATCCAGTCGTGGTAGCAGCGGATGGTCCCAGAGCCAAAAAAGCTAAAGTCGTAATCTGTGAGTTCCATCCTGATGTTCAGGTCGCGCACGGTGAAGATGCCAATTGGGCCGATCATGAGTTCAGCGTCCTCCGTTGAGGCCATCCACATTTCGTCCGCGCCCCCGTACAAATCCACGCTGCCCTGGACGTTCATCCGGCCGTTGATATCGAAGAACTGGCCGCTGTCCTGGTGGACCACCACGTTGCCGGCTTCGATGTTCCAATAGCCGTGGATCCCCGGCTGGGTCAGGTCCAGGATGGTCAGTTGGCAGCCCGCCTGGGTTTTCAACGTTCCGCCACCGGTGTAGGAGTTGATCGTGTATCCCACCACGTAGCTGAAGACGATCAGGGCGTTGCTATTGGAGTTGGTCACATTGTTCAGATTCGCGCCGCTGTTGAAGAGGATCCAGTGGTTCGCGGTGAGGGTGCCCAGAACGTTCACGTAGGCCCTGATCCTCAGGTAATCGCCGCTATGGGCGTCCGTGAGGTTGTAAAAAGTAGTTTCGCCATCCACATCCTGATAACCTAGGGCTTTGTTGAACACCACCGTTCCGGTCCCCGGGTTGAAACCGCCGGGGCCGACGGCGTTCGTCCAGTTGCCGCCCACTTTCAGGGTGAGGCCGTTGGCCCTGAAGACGCCGCTTTCCAGCCTCAGGTTTCCTTTCACTGTGAGGTCGGTGGAAAGGTACGCTTGCGCGGAAGGGCTGATGGTGAGGTGGTTCAGAAACGCGTCGGAGCCTACGCTGCTCATCGCCTGGCCTGCTCCGTCCATCACCAGGGTCCCGCTGCCGAATCTCAGGCCCCGGCCGGCTGCGGCGTTGGAATCGTTCAGGTCTCCGCGCAGGATCAGGTTGCCGGTGTAATTGCAGTCAGCCCTGCTGCCCGCGAAATTGTAAAAAGTCCCCGCGATGGTCAAGTCCGCTGTGCTGTCGCCGCTGAAAGAGAAGATCCCCGGGGCCGTTTTCATGATCTTGAGGGTGTTCAGCCGGGTGTTCGCGCTGTAGTTCACAAGTTGGGAATCTGTGTTTCCGTCAAATTGCAGATAGCCGGTGGAGAACTGAACGTTGGAGCCGGAATAGAAAAACATGTTGCCGCCGCAATAGATCTCAGCGCTGGAATTGCTGATGTTGGCGGAGGACCCGCTGTACCAGTTGATGCTGCCCTCCACGTCCAGGTCCACCGCCGCGCTGATGCTCAGCTGGCCCTGGATGTCCGCCCAATCCGAAACATGGAGGTTGCCGCCCGTTAAAAGGGTGAGGCTGGCGCCTTCTGCGATCCACAAAGTGTGGACGGTGGGCGCCAGGTTGCTCAATTTGGGATAATTGGTGAGACCGGGGTTGATGCAGACATCGCTGTCGCTGTTGGGAACGTAGGCGGGATTCCAGTTGCCGGCGTAGTTCCAGCTGGTGGAAGCCGCGCCTGTCCAATAGTGGTTGGTCCGCTCAGTCCCGTTGGCGGCGGGCCGTTCCGCGTCAAGCGTCAGGCCTGCCTGCGCGTGGAGGGCAAGGCCTCCCAGCAGGCTGAGGCTGGCCACAACGATCAAATTTTTCAGAGACACGTTTTCCTCCTGTGTGTCTTTTCGGCGCGCGCCTGCCCCATCCCCTGAACGTTCTCAGCCGGCGGAAGCAAGGCATTGTCTAACTGATAAGGTCCTGTTTTGGATATATTTTTTGGATAGGGAAACATGTCAACCGGTTTTTTCTTTCTTTATTCTTGAAAATATCTGCCACACTAAGATCCTGAAAGGAAAACCACCCCCGCCCCGGGGGCTTGGGATCCATTTCCTGTCTCTGGATCCCAGACCAATGTCGCTCTGCGGGCTCGGTGAAGTCCCGCATGACGGGGGGGGGGGCCACCCCGGAATGACACAGTGGCTGGCGCTTCAAGACGGAAGGCGGTGGCTTCAGCCACCGTTCCCCGTCCGGGACAGACCACCAATAAAGAGGATGTCCGGTGCTTTCAAGCACCGGCCCAAACACCCCGGAAATCCGCCTCCCCGGCCTCCGGAGGGATCGTTTACGGCCTTTTGGCCGGCTATTTGCGGATGGCGTCAGCCGGCGGTTGAAACCGCCGGAGATCGTCTCTAACACTGCTCCCGAAAGGGCACGGTGGCTGAAGCCACCGCCTTCCGTCTGTTGTTCTTCGGACAGCTCCCATTTCCAAAATGGTGCCCGATACCCCCACCCCGTAATTTCAGCTCAGGGCCGGGCGGTGATGGTTATTGGATTCCGGGGCTCCCATCCCGGAATGCCATTTCCGTGGCCCTTTCTTCAGGGTCCGACGGCCTTCAAGAAATAGAAGTAGCGGTCTCCCGGCACCGTCTGGCTCCAGGTGAGGTTGGTGGTGTATCCCTGGTAAACGTAGATCCCGTCCGGGGCCGCGCTGCGGTAGATGTTGTAGCGAGTGGCGGGGAAGGGATAGCTCCAGTTCAGCCGGACAGCGTTCAGGCTGGACATATAGCTGATGGAGACTGATTCCACCGGCGGGATCCCGCTGCCGGACCACCAGACGCGGTTGTAGGTATCGTTTTCATAGGCCGGGCCGCCGAAAACACCGCTCCAGTTGGAGAAATAGACGTGGCCGCCGTTGCTGCTCTTATAGACGTTTCTGGCGTTGCTGCCGGCGTTGGTGGGGAAGGAGGCGTTGGTCACGGTAAAGCTCTGGTCGCTGTCGATCCAGATCAGGTAACCGGCGATGGCGCCGTCGCGGAACTCGCAGTTGTCGAAGGGGTAACTCGTGTCCACAGTGCTGCCCTGGGCCAGATACAGGCCGTAGCCGTTCAGTTTTTGGAAGCTGGTGTAGGCCGCGGCGATGGTTCCCCCGGGAAGCACCTGCAGGCCGTAATGGCCGGAGATGTATACGTTGAAAGTGGCGTTGGCGGCGGCGTCCCCGATCGATTGCAGCCTTCCGCCGGACTGGACAAAGACCGACTTGGCGTTGGCGATCTGGACATTAGCTCCGGGGACCAGTTCCAGCGTCCCGCCGCTCTGGATGTACAGGTTGCCGGTGGAGCTGAAGGTGGCGGCGTTCACTTTCAGGGTCGCGTTGGCCACATAGTTGTTAATGGCGTTCGCGCAGGTCACGATCCCGTTGATGTTCACCAGGTTCGCGCTTATGATATGCAGGCCGTTGTTGATCAGGCAGTCGGTGATGTTCACGCCCGCGGTTCTGGTCACGGGCACGGCATTGCCCTCGCGGTCGGTCTCAAACTCAGGCAGCTGGAGCCCCCCGGTCCTGGCCACGGTTTTGTTGATGGTCACCTTGTGGAAGTTGCTGCCGGAGTAATGGCTCAGGTTGCCATCGATGGAGCCAACCAGCTCGACCGTCCCGCCACTGGGGTTGAAATCGTAGCGTTCCACATTGAAACCCCCGGCCACCCTGATGGTACCCCCGGTGATGTTCTCGGAAAAGGTGTAGGAACCGGGGTCATAGACGTAAACCCCCTGGTCCTTGAAATCCAGCACACCGCCGCTCATGGTGATGGAGCCGTTGCCGTTGTAAGGCCAGTAGGAGGCTGTGCTGCCCCCGTGGACATTGAAGGTTCCGTTGCTGATGTACAGTGTGCCTTTCAGGTCCACCCAGTCATTCGGGGAGGGGTTGTACAGATTGATGGCACTCGCGGCGCTCAGCCACCAGCCGCCGGCGATGCCGTTGTCCTCCAGATCCTGGGCCGTGAAGGTGACTCCGGAGGCGTTGACGTCGATCCCGCCGGAGCTCCAGTCATAGACGGCGCAGCTGACGGCGGAGCCGGTGGAGAAGCGCAGAGCGGCGCCATTGGCCACTTCCAGGATGTTGAAGGTTTCGCTGCCGTTCACATATTGGTGGGCGGTGCCGTTGAAGACAACCCGGGAAGTTACTTCACTAAAGGCCGTGGGGCCAAGCGGGTTGGTCCAGTCCCCCGCCACTTTCAGGGTGTATTCCCAGGCGTTGAAGCTGCCGCTGACCAGGCTGAGATTGCCTTTCACCGTCAGGTTGTTGAGCAGGGTTACGGCTCCGGTGGAATTGATGCTGAGGTGGTTCAGGTAGGCGTCGGCTCCGGCCAGGCTGATGGTTTGGCTGGCGCCGTTGGTCACCAGGGTCCCCGCGGTCCACATCACCCCTCTGCCGGCAGTAACGTTGGCATCGTTCAGGTTTCCTTTCAGATAAACGTTTCCCGGGTAGTTGCAGATCAGACTGCGGCCGTCATAGTTCCAGATGTTGCCGTCGATGTAGATGTCGTAAGTGCTGTTGGTGCTGAAGTACAAATTGCTGGTTCCCTCCACATCGGAGCGGAGGTTGAAGAGCCGGGTGCTGGCGCTGTAATTGTACAGGTAGGATGTGCTGGGGCCGTCGAACTCGAGGTAGCCCATGTCGAATTGGACGTTCGAACCGGACTGGAAGGTCATATTGCCCGCGCAGTAGATCTCGGCGCTGGCGTTGCTGATATCGGCGGTGGAGCCGGACTGCCAGGTTAAAGAGCCATCCACGTTCAGATCAACGGCGTCGGATATGATCAGATAGCCGCCCATGCAAACGTTGTTGGCCACCGTGAGGCTATTGGTGTAAAGGTGAACGCTGGCTCCGGTGTCCACGCTGAGAGTATGGCAGATGGCGGCGGCGGTGCCGATCACGGGATAGCGGGAAAGGCCGGAGGGGACCGAAACGTAATTCGTTGCTCCGGGCACCGTGCCGTAGTTCCAGTTGGACGCGATGTTCCAGGTGGTGGAGATGGCGCCGGTCCAGATGTGGCCCGCGTAGATCGTGCCGGTGTAGGTGATCCTGTTTTGAGCGGTGACGGTGAGTGTGTATTCCCGCGGCGTGGAGGGATACAGATAGCCATTGAAGACTCCGGAGGAGTTCGCGTATCCGCCTGCTTGAAACTGGTTGTTCCAGCTTATTCCCACATAGGCGTAGGCCACGCCGGTGCTCACGGAAACCGCGGTGGAGGTTCCGGGGTTGATATATTCGGTGTGGGTAACGCTCATGGCGCTGGGAACCTTCAGATAGGTGGAGAGCGAGGGATCGCCCATGATGTTGTAGATCTCCCAGTAATAGTCTTTCAGCCCGCTGCTGCTCTGCTGCACCGCGGAATTGCCCATGTAAACCGTCTGGCCGAGGTTTGTGGCCCAGTCGTCCTGGGTTTCGCTGTGGGTGTGGAACATGGCGTCGTAGGCGCCCAGTTTGGCGGCATCGTAGGGATGGGCCGCGGCCTGGGGTGTTTTATAGCCCACCGCCCACCAGTAATCCTCACCCCAGTAGCTGCTGTTGCTGGCCCCGATGTAGCCCGCGGCACCCCGGGAGGCGCGGCGGATGAGGGCTTCCCCGAAACAGACGCCGTAGTCGAACTTGCCGGTGAGGCAGGCGTTGCCCACCATCACGCCGTATTCGTTCAGGTTGGTCATGGCGGCCACGTCGGTGGTGGTGAAGCTGGGGTCTCCCCAGCCTCCTTCCCAGCCGTGGGCGGTGTAGTTCATGAAGCCCCGGCCAGCGTTGGCGTTGGCGATGATGGCGGCGTCGCTGGTTTCCGAGGCGGGATAGAGATAGGCGTTCGTGGTCACTCCATTGGTGGCGTTGAAATAGTGGGTGGTGCCGTAGTTCACCTGGCCGTTGCCCTCCACTGGTCCGTGGCCAGTGTCAGCCCCTGCGATCAAAACCGCTTTGCCCAGATAGCTGAGGTCCGGCATCTCGGTTTTCTCGTAGATGATCGTCTTGGAAACCACCTGTTGGAGTTCGGTGGAGGAGGCAACCGAAAAGCGCCCGTAATACAGCTCCGGCAGATAGTCCGTGCCGTTCAGCCGCGCGTAGGTGAGGTCCGTGGGATGGGTGCCGGTGCCGCCGGTGTTGGTCACTATGCCGATCGTACCGGAAACGTCGCCCACGATCAGGAGGTAGGTGGGCATGGGATTCCCCGCCGTGGCGTTGTTCCAGAGGTTTTGGAGATAGGTTTTGATGCTGGCGGCGCTGTTGGTCACGGTTCCGCCGGTGCCCACGGTGGTAACGCTGGTCTGGATGCCCTGCTGGTTTTTCCAGTCCACGAAAGGCTGGATGTAGCTGGTGTAGCTGGCCGGACAGAGGATGAGCATCTTCACCGGGGTGCGCACCACCCAGTCGCGGTCGTCGGCGCGCCAGTTGAAGAGGGTGGCGCGGTAGAGTTTTTCAAATTCGAAGGAGGCGGTTTTGCGCAGCAGCTCTTCCGTGGCGGCCGGGTCGCCTCCGCTGAAATCCACGCGGATGCTGGCCTGATGGGTGATCTTCAGCTCGCCGCTCACCGGATTGTAGCGCGCGGGCTCGAAGTAGAACTGATACACCCTCACGCCCCTCATCATCCCCACTTCCTCCAGGCGGAACAGCGGATTGTCCGTGAAAGAATCCCGGCTGTAGCTGGCCAGGTTTTGCTCGAAGGGAACCTTGTCCGGGTCCTGGCTTTTGGCCAGAGAGGGCTGGGAGGGGGCCAGCGGATGTTCCAGGCCCGACTCCGTCCGGCTGAACACCCTTTCCTGGCTGGATATCACCTCAAAGCTCACACTGGCGCCCAGGGGAACGGCAATCAGTTTGCTCAGGACGGGTAGCTCCGGCTCGCCGATCCGCCCGCTGGGGCCGTAGCCCTCAAGGGAAAGCCGGCTGAAGTCCCCGCCTTTGCTGGCCACGGTTTCCAGGCTGGCCGAGGAAATGCTGAAACTGAGCTCGAAGCCCAGGTCGGAATTGTTTTCCAGCCGGGTGGAGGCTGGAGCTGGGGAAAAAGTGAGCTGGCCGGCCTGGCCGGGGAGCTTGCCCCAGCCCGCGAGGCCAATGAGCAGGAGCGCCCAAAATGTTTTGCGAAGGTTCATGATCTTCTCCCGGTATTTGTAAGGTTCAAAAAGCTCAAAGGTCCCCCGCCATGCTCAAATGCTGCCGGGACCTCGTTTTCCTGCCGCTTCTCAGCGAACCGGACCTATTTTTACCATGTGTACCACTCGCCAGAATATGTCAATATTTTTTCGCTCTCCGTTTTCAATTTGCCCAAAACCTCCCGGGCGGTGAGGCTGGAGTCGAGCGACGCTGGAGCATCGGCTCCAGCTGAACATCCCCCACCAAGTCCCAGAGTGTCATTCCGGGGAAGCGTGCGCCAGCACGCGGGGACCCGGAATCCAGCCCTTGCGGGAATAGCCAATCCCGGTTCCGGTCCAAGCGGGGATCGATGCAGACTGCGTCTGTATCGACTCCCTCAGGGGGCATTAGCCGGAAGGCCTGGATTCCGTCACTGCGTTCCGGAATGACGCAGATTTGGAGCGAGGCGGTGATGGCCTGGATTCCGGGGCCCCCACCCCGGAATGACACAGTGGCTGGCGCTTCAAGACGGAAGGCGGTGATGGCCTGGATTCCGGGGCCCCCACCCCGGAATGACACAGTGGCTGGCGCTTCAAGACGGAAGGCGGTGGCTTCAGCCACCGTTCCCCGCCCGGGACAGACCACCAATAAAGACGATGTCCGGTGCTTTCAAGCACCGGCCCAAACACCCCGGAAATCCGCCCCCCACGGCCTCCGGAGGGATCGTTTACGGCCTTTTGGCCGGCTATATGCGGATGGCGTCAGCCGGCGGTTGAAACCGCCGGAGATCGTCTCTAACACTGCTCCCGAAAGGGCACGGTGGCTGAAGCCACCGCCTTCCGTCTGTTGTTCTCCGGACAAATCCCATTTCCTAAATGGTGCCCGATACCCCACCCCGGAATGACAAGGCGTGACCGGGTGAATGAACGGTCTGGATTCCGGGGCCCCTTCCCCGGAATGACAAGGCGTGACCGGGTGAATGAAAGGTCTGGATTCCGGGGCCCCTTCCCCGGAATGACAGAGCGGCTGAACCTTCAGGTGAAACCGCTCGGGACGGTGTTTCAAACCTTCCCCGGAATGACACTACAGGGGACCGCGCGGGCGATCCCCTGTGAATTGATTCTTTCAAGCCGCCTCAGGGCATCACGGCCGTCACGCGGTAGAAATTGCTGTTTCCCGGAACCGAATGTCCCCAGCTGTGAGTGGTGGTGGATCCCGCCTCGAACCAAGGTCCGTCCGGCGTGGTGGCCCTCTCCACCACAAAGCTGGCGCTGGAGAAGGGATAGTCCCAATTCAGCATGAACAGGTTGCTTTGGGGGTCGCGGCTGTGCGTGAGGTTTTCCACCGGCGGGATGCCGCCACCTTCCCACCAGATTCGGTTGTGGGGGTCGTTTTCGAAGCCCGGGCCGCCGAAGGCGCCGTCCCAGCCGGAGAAACGCACGTGCCCGGCGTCACGGCTCTTATAGACGTTTTTGGCGTTGCTGCCGGCGTGGGTGGGAAAGCTATTGTTCGCGAACATGATATTCTGCTCGCTGTCGATCCAGAGCAGGGTCCCCCCGAAAGCGCCGTCGCTGAACACGCAGTTGGGGAGGGCGTAGTTGCCTTCGGCCCAGCTGCCCAGGGCCAGTTTGAGCCCGTTGCCGTTCAGGTTATGGAAGTTCGTGTAAGCGGCGTTGATGGTGCCTCCGGAAAGCACTTCCAGGCCGAAGTAGCCGGCTCCGCGACCTCTGAAAGTCACGGGGCTGGAGGCGCTGCCCTGCGAGGTCAGGCGGGCTGAGAGGCCCACGAACAGGCCTTTGCCGCCGCCGATCCGCACCTCCGAGCCAGCCTCGCAGAGGAGCTCTCCCCCCGCCAGAACCTGGAGGTTGCCTGCCGAGATGAGGGTTCCGCCGTTCAGGTGCAGGGTCGCATTGGCGATGGTGTTGTCCCCCGTACCATCGATGGTCAGGTTGCCGTTGGCGTTCACGGAGCTGGCGTAGGCTATGTTCAGCTGGCCCATGATCATGCTGTTGCCCATGATGGTGAGGATGCCGTTGTTGTTCAGCGGGGTGACGTTGCCGCCGTCATCAGGGTCAGAACCGCGCCTGTTGTAGGCCGCGCCGCCCTTGTTTATTTTCACGTTGTGGAACCAGCTGCCGCTGAAGTGGCTCACAGAGGCGTCGGCCAGCCCCACCAGCTCGATGGTGCCTCCGCTGGGCTGAAAATCGTTGCGGAGAACCGTGAAATCTTTGGGCGAACGGATGGTCCCTCCGCTGATGTTGGCGGAGAAGCCGTAGGAGGAGGAGGGAACGATGTAAACCCCTTGGTTCAGGAATTCCAGCACGCCGCCGCTCATGGAGATGGAGGCGTTTCCCCCGGATGGCCAGTAGGAGTCTGCGCTGCCCCCGTATACCGCGAAGTTGCCCCCGGAGATGAACAGGTTTCCCTTCAGGCCGATGTTGTCGCCCGGCGCCGGATTGGCCAGTTCGATGGTGCCGTCCGCGCTCAGCCACCAGTTGCCGGCGATGCCGTTGTCAGCCAGGTCCCGGGCGTCGAACCAGGCGTAGGGCTCGCTGATCTCGATCCCGCCGGAGGTCCAGTCGTAAACCGCGCAGGCCACGTAGGAGCCGCCGTCGATCCGCAGCGCCCCGCCGTTGGCCACTTCCAGGATGTGAAACCCTTCGTCGCCGTACACGGTTTGGCTGCCTATTCCGGCGAAGACCACGCGCGAACTGCCGTCCAGATAGGATAATTGGGCATAGTTGGTCCAGTCTCCCTCCACCGTCACCCGATTGTTCAGGGCGTCGAACCTGCCGTCATAAATGGCGTAGCTTCCTTTGAGGCGCAGGTTGCTGTTCAGGGTCACCCTGCCGCTGGAAGTGATGGTGAGGTGGTTCAGATAGGCGTCCGCCCCCGCCAGGCTGATGCTTTGGTCCGTGCCGGTCGTCTTCAGGGTCCCGTTTGCCCATTGCACCCCCCGGTTGACTGTAGCGTTGTAATCGTTCAGATCCCCCCGCAAATGGATGGTCCCGGCCAGGGTGGACACGTTGCGGCACCCGTAATAGTTGTAGAAATTGCCGTTGATGTGGAAATCCTCGGAGCCGCTCAGATAGAAGGTATAGGTCCCCTCCACATCGGAGCGGAGATTGAACAGCCGGGTGTTCGGGCTGTAGTTGTAAAGGGTGGAATCGCTCAAGCCGTCGAGTTCGACGGTGCCCATGGCCATCTGGACGTTCGAGCCGGGGTGGAACCACATGTCCCCGGCACAGAAGATCTCGGCGCCGGTGTGGGAGATCTGGGCCGCCGAGCCTGAATTCCAGTTCAGGTCGCCGTTCACATCCAGGTTTAAATTGCCGTTTATGTAAAGCCAGCCGGTGATGTTCGCGTCCTGCGCGACCACCAGGCTGCTGCTGCTCAGGGTGAGCCAGCTTCCGCCTTCCAGGGTAAGGCTGCGGCAATAGGCCGTGGTGAGGGTGGTGACGGGTTTGCGGCTTGTTCCGGCCGGAATCAAAACGTCCACCGAACTGGTGGGGATCTGGTTCGTGCCCCAGTTGCCGGCCTCGTTCCAGAGGCTGGATATGGCGCCGGTCCAGACGGCGGTAACCCGGGTGTTCGGATTCTCCTCCGGGCTGGCGCCGGCGGAGCGCTCCTGGTCAAGGTCTGGCCGGGCCGTCTGGGCGTAGAGCCCGCCGGCCAGCGCGCCCAAGGCCGCCAGAGCCACTAAAATCATCAATCTGCCTGTATGCATGGTCTCTCCTAAAAATCTGGGTTGACTGAATTTATCCTGCCCAAGCCTGTTTCAGGCCCTGGCGTTAATCTCGGGTCCGGTTCCGGGAAACGGAACCTATATTATCAACTTAATCACTCTTTCATAGATGTCAAAGATTATTTATTCACAACTTCTTTTCTTACATCCGCCATCCCCCTTGAGCCCAACCTGCTCACATCCCGGTAACAACCCGCTTAGTTCCCACTTGACAGGCGGGAACTCAGCGGGATGTTCAGGGGAGGCGGATGGGAGAAGGAAATGGGAGCGCCACGTGGCGCAGGATAGCCACGTAGCGCAGGATGCCGATCCTGCGGAAAGCCACTTATCCATTCTGGCGCTGGCCGTCATCCCAGCGCTGCCGTCATCCAGACCGTCATCCCAGCGCTGCCGTCATCCCAGCGCAGGCTGGGATCCAGACCGTCATCCCAGCGCAGGCTGGGATCCAGAGAAGTTCCGCTCATGCACCAATGCCAAACCTTCAGGCAACGCCTTAACCCTCTTCAAAAGACCTGGATTCCAGCCTGCGCTGGAATGACGGAAAGTACAGCCGCCACGCCACGATCTGTCATTCCGGGGTGGCGTGTTAACGCCGGTGTCCCGGAATCCAGACGGTCAAACCATAAAAACTTCATCTCCAAGTCGGGTTCGACGCAGACGCAGTCTGCCTCGACACCCTCCGAGGGCTATTCCCGCGAGGCCTGGATTCCGGGGCCCCTCCCCAAGAATGACGCCAATGACGACACTTTGTTGAACAGGCGCGGATTCAGGGTCTCGTTTCGCTGTCATCGATGCCCCTGCGTCGTCTTACTCCAGCCTCACCCCCGAAATGACCCAGGCCCAGGCTCCGTTTCCCCTAAAACCGAGACAATGAAAGGTCAGGGCATCACGGCGCTCACTTTGTAGAAATATTGGCCGGGGGGATCGGTCTGGTCCCAGAATTTGTCCGCGGTCGAGGCCTGTTCCACGAAAGTGCCGTGGGGCGTGGCGCAGCGATAGATCTTGTAGGTGGCTTCGGCGAAGGGATAGCTCCACTCGAGGCGGACGGCGTTCGCGGGTGGTTCGATATAGCTGAGAGTGAGCGCTGTGACCCCCGGGATGGGGTCGCCGTCCCAAAAGACGCGGTTCGAGAGGTCAAACTCGTGCAAGGCCCCGCCGAACTCACCGGACCAGTTTTTGAAATAGGTGGAGCCGATGGGGGCCACGGTGCCCTTTTTAACGTTGTAGGTGGCGCCGCCGTTGTTGGCGGGGAAGACGGCACCGGTGACGATGAACGACTGGCCGTTGCTCACGGTGAGGAGGGCGCTTCCGGTGGCGGGGATCCCCTCGCGGAAGACGCAGTAATCCAGGGCATGATCCACGTCCACGACAGCCGTTCCGCGGATCGAGACCCCCGTGGTGTTCATGTATTCGAAGATGGTGTGTTCGGCGCTGATGAAGCCGCCGTCGTCGATCCAGAAATTGTAATAGCCGCTGTCGAGACGCGAGACCAGGACCGGCAGCTCAGCAGTTCCCAAAGCCAGCAGCTGGCCTCCGGCTTCGGCGAGGAACATTTTCGCCATGCCCATTTTCAGCTGGGAACCCGCTTCCAGGAGCAGGCGTCCGCTGCCCGAGACGGTGAGATTGCCGGAACAGAGGATGTGGTGGCCGTTGGTTTCCAGGGTGCCGCAGAGGATGTTGACGGGCGCGGCGTTCAAAGAGCTGAGGTTCCCGGCGAGGCTGACCTGGTTGGCCTCGGAAATCAGGAATCCGGCTTTGACGGTGACATCGTTCAAAGATAGGCTGGACCAGCGGTCCGGGGGTTCCTCCGGACGGGAGATCGCCTTGAGGACCTCGAGCTCCCAAAACCAGCTGGAGGCGGGGGAAACGACGTTGTCATCGCCATCGCCGGTGAAACGGACCCGGCCCCCCGTGGGCTGGAAGTTTCCGCGCTGGTCCACCCAGCCGCCGTTGACTGAGATGGTTCCGCCGCTGAGGTTGAACACGCAGCTTGGGGCCCCGTCTGAGATCAAGACCCCGCTGTCGATGAACATCACGCCAGCAGACATGGTCAGTTGGGTGGCGCAAAGGTTGCCGAAGGTGAAAGGTCCCGTTCCGCCCTGAAAATCGACCAAAGCGTCGCCGGAGATGGTGAGGGAGCCCTCCAGGCCGAAGCTTTGGGCGGGATCCTGATGGATCTCGAGCTGGCCTCCGGAGACGTTTATGATCCCGTAGAGGGCGTCGTTGGCGAGGTCGAGGACATCAACGTTGCTGGCGTAGCCGCAGTTCAGGGTCCCTCCGGAGGCGTAGGACTGGATGCTGTAATCCTGGTCGGAATTGAAGCTGAGGGTTCCCGGCGCGGAGGGCGGGGCGTTGTCCACTTCGTTAAGGCTGGAAGAGGCGTTGAAGCTGACGTTGTTGCGGACGGTGAGGGTTCCCCAGATCCAGGTTTCGTCGTGGAAAACCAGGTTCCGGCCGGCGGCGGCAAAGTTGTCCAGAACGTTGTCAAAGCCTGTCTGGCCGAAGACCTCCTGGGTGACGCCGTTGCCGGTGAAGGAGATGGTGTCTCCATAATAATAGGCTTCCGGACCCGCGTTGTTGCTGAAGTTTCCGGCCAGGGAGAGCAGGGGCGGGGCGTAGAATTCTCCGGACTGGAGGGTGAAGGAGCCGCGGAGGTCCAGGTTCGTGGTCTCGAGCGTGCCGTCGGGGCCTTTGTCCACGGTGAGGTTGTGCAGGTGGCTGGCGCCGCCCGTATCGGTGATGTAGTTGCCTTGAGCGCCGGTCATCACGAGGGTGCCGTGGTCGAAGGAACAGCTTCCGCCGGCTTCGATCTGGAGGTTGCCACCGCAGAAGGTGGAGCCGGAATAGCCGTGGTAGAAAGTATTTCCGGCAGCCACAAAGATACTGCCCGTAACGGTGACGGGGGCGGAGGAAGTGACTCCGAAAGTGAGGGAACTGGCGCTTTTTTGCAGGCTGAGTTGCCCGAAGCTGACCGGGCTTTGCACGGTGAAGGTGGAGGTGGAAACTCCCGAGACCAGCAAAGCGCCGGGGAAGTTTATCGCAGCCCCCGGATAAACCAGGAGATTCTTCTGTAGCTCGAGGGTGTTCGTGGCAGCCGACCTGAGCAGGGAGCCGTCGTAACACCTCATCTCCCAGACGTTCAGTCCGGAGCTTCCGGACAACGTGGTTTCGCCCCATTGGTAGAAGACGTCGGTGACCGTGAGGGTCCCGTTCAGGATGGACAGCGATGTTCCGGACCCCACGGTGAGAAACTGGCAGGCGGTGCTGTAGATCACCATCGGGAATCTGTCAACTCCGTCAGCGAGGATGATCGCGTGTTCGGACGGCAGAGGAACATGGCCGAGGGACCAGTTTTGCCAATGATTCCAATACAGGTCCTCAGCGCCGGTCCAGGTATTGGTATCCTGGGCGGCCAAGAGGGCGGCAAAACAGAAAACCAGCAGCAGCAGGGCTTTCTTCATCAGAGACTCCTTTTAAGGCCCGGTTTGAAAATGTTTCCGGGCCGAACCGGATGAACTTTGCAACTTTGGTCAATATTCATGGTACGCGATTCATCTGTCAATGATAATCTGATGTGAATCAGGCGGGAACTGTGGAAAAAACACAACTCACCTGTTCCGACCAGAGGGTTCAGGCACTTTTCATTGACAAAACCGGGCGGCCCAAAAATGTGTGAACAAAGTCAAAAACTCACTGGAGAAATGATGAGCGACCAGCTGCAAGACCTTTTACAGCGCGTGTATGACGAGGGCGTGAACAAGGCGAAAGCGGAGGCCGAGGCGATTTTGGACAAAGCGAAAGCCGAGGCGGAGGCGATCCTGCAAGATGCCAAGGCGGAAGCGGCCAAGACCGTTGCCGGCGCCCAAAAAGAGGCGGCGGACATCGCCAAAAACACCGATTCGGACCTCAAGATGGCCGCGCAAAACACCCTGAGCGCGGTGAAGCAAAAGCTCACGGAAGTGTTGCTGAGCGAGGCTTTCGACCCCAAACTGAAGGAAGCCGCGACGGACGCGGATTTCGTGAAGAAACTGATCCTGGAAATGGTGGCCGCCTGGAAGGAATCCGGCGGGACGGTGAGCATCAGCAAGAGCCTGGAAGGCAAGCTGGAGCAGCATTTCGCGCAGAGCCTGAGCGCCAGCGCGGGCCAGGGCCTGAAGGTGGAGTTTTCGCCCCAGATGAAGAACGGCTTTGCCATCTCGCCCGCGGGCAACGACTATAAACTCAGCTTCACCGACGAGGATTTCGCCAACCTCTTCAAATCCTACCTGAGACCCCGCAGCAGCAAGATCCTCTTCAAATCCTGACACCCATGCGCACCCAGTATTACTACTTCGTGACGGGTCTGCCGGCGCTGTCCATCGACGACAGCAAGAGCCAGCTGAGCACCGCGCAATTCCTCGCCGAGGCCAAAAACCATCTTACGGCGAAGGATTTCCGGCTGCTGCTGCTGCTTTGCCTGCCGGAGGACGCCGACGACCTGGCCCGGATCATGCATGGTAGCGAAAACGAGGGCCGGCCGGTGGGGGAAGGTTCCCGGGATTTCTGGAAGGGCTACCTGGAGCGGATGAAGGCCCGGGCGGCGGGTTCCAGCGAGGCGCTGCCCAAAGATTACAGGGTTTATCCGGAGTTCTGGCACGAGGCCGTCCTGGCGGCCTATTCCGCCGAGGAAATGCCTCCCCAGTTGGACACCCGGCACAGGCTGCTGGCGGGTTCCTATGAATACTGCGCGGGGTTGGGCAACAAATTCCTCAGCCAGTGGTTCGAATTCAACCGCGACCTGCAAAACATCCTCACCGCCATCAACGGTCGCGCCCACGAGGTGGATTATTCCCGCTGGCTGGTGGGAAGCGGCGAGCTGGTGGAAAAGCTGGCGAAAAGCAACGCCGCGGATTTTGGCCTCGGCAAGGGCCACGAGCTCTTCGAAAGCGTCCAGCGCGTCTGGGAGCAAAACAACATCCTCTACCGCGAACGCGGCTACGACATCCTGCGCTGGAAATGGATCGAAAACCACAATTTCTTCAACTATTTCAACGCCGACCGCGTGCTGGGCTATTACGCCCAGCTGCGCATCGTGGAACGCTGGCTGAACCTGGATCCCGGCTATGGCAGGGAAATGTTTCAGGATACGATGGACGCGCTGTCCGGCAGCTTCGTCTTTCCGGATATCTTCAAAGTAAAATCGATAAAATCATAGAAGGTTAAAACGTATGACCAAAGGCACCGTTAAAGGAATAATCAGCAACCTGGTTCAGGTGGAGGTGGACGGCCCGGTCTCCCAGAACGAGATCTGCTACATCGACCTGGAAGGCACGAAGCTGATGGCCGAAGTGATCAAGGTGACCGGCAAGATCGCCTACACGCAGGTGTTCGAGAGCACCCGCGGCCTGAGGCCTGGCTACCCGGTGGAATTTTCCGACCGCATGCTGGAAGTGAAGCTGGGGCCTGGCATGCTCTCCAAGAACTACGACGGCCTCCAGGACGACCTGAACAAGATGGAGGGCATGTTCCTCACCCGCGGCGAATACACCGATCCGCTGGACGAAGACAGCAGCTGGGAGTTCGAGCCGCTTGCCAAGGCAGGCGACGAGGTGATCCCCGGCGACTGGCTGGGCTCCGTTCAGGAAAACTGGATCAACCACAAGATCATGGTACCCTTCAAGCTGGAAGGCAAATTCCGGCTGAAAAGCGTGGCGGCGGCGGGCAAATACAAGCTCACCGACACCATCGCCGTGATCACCGACGCCGACGGGCAGGACCAGGAACTGAACATGATCCAGTATTGGCCGGTGAAACTGCCCATCCGGGCCTATGAATCCAAGCCGCGGCCCTTCAAGATGATGGAAACCGGCGTGCGCACCATCGACACGCTCAACCCCATCGCCGAGGGCGGCACAGGCTTCACCCCGGGCCCCTTCGGAACCGGCAAGACCGTGCTCCAGCACAGCATTTCCCAAAACGCCGAGGCCGACCTCATCATCGTGGCCGCCTGCGGCGAACGCGCCAACGAAGTGGTGGAGCTCTTCACCGAATTTCCCGAACTGGACGACCCCCGCACCGGCCGCAAGCTGATGGAACGCACCATCATCATCTGCAACACCTCGAACATGCCGGTGGCGGCGCGCGAGGCCTCGGTTTACACCGCCATGTCCATCGCCGAATATTACCGCAGCATGGGCCTGAAAGTATTGCTGCTGGCGGACTCCACCTCCCGCTGGGCCCAAGCCCTGCGCGAGATGAGCAACCGCATGGAAGAACTTCCGGGCCCGGACGCCTATCCCATGGACCTCCCGGCCATCATCTCGAACTTCTATTCCCGCGCGGGCTACGTCTATCTGAACAACGGCCAGGCCGGCTCCATCACCTTCATCGGGGCCGTGTCGCCCGCCGGCGGAAACCT
The DNA here is from genome assembly GCA_020532085.1 of Candidatus Cloacimonadota bacterium. Lineage (NCBI taxonomy): Bacteria > Pseudomonadati > Candidatus Cloacimonadota > Candidatus Cloacimonadota bacterium. The sequence goes on from JAJBAV010000002.1 coordinate 32,329, forward strand.
CAAGGAACCCGTAACGGAATCCACCAAAAAGGCCGCCCGCTGCTTCTACTCCCTCTCCCAGGACCGCGCCGACAGCAAACGCTACCCCGCCGTCGATCCCATCGATTCTTACTCCAAATACCTCGAATACGACGAGGTGATCGAATATCTGAACGCCAACATCGCGCCCGGCTGGGTGGAGAGCGTCACCAAGGCCAAGGACATCCTCCTGCGCGGCAAAGAGGCCAAAGACCAGATCAACATCCTGGGCGACGACGGCGTCCCCCTGGAGTACCACGGCCGCTTCTGGAAAAGCGAGTTGGTGGACCGCATCATCCTGGTGCAGGACGGCTTCGACCCCGTGGACAAATCCACCCCCATCAAGCGCCAGGCCTATATGCTCAACCTCGTGCTCAAGACCTGCGACACCCCGCTGGCCTTCGACAACTATGAGGAACTCCAGCCCTATTACACCAAACTGATCAACGCCCTGCGGCAGATGAACTATCAGCCCTTTGAAAGCGATGATTTTAAGAGATACGAGTCCGAACTTCAGAAGATACTTGAGGAAAGGAGGGCTAAGTAATGGCCGGTACAGCATTTCATAAGATATATACCAAGCTCACCCAGATCACCAAGGCCACCTGCGCGGTCACCGCGACCGGCGTGGGCAATGAAGAACTGGCCACCGTCAGCGGCCGCCTGGCCCAGGTGGTGAAGATCATGGGCGAGACCGTGACGCTGCAGATCTTTTCCGGCACGGAAGGGATCGGCACGGACGCCGAAGTGGTCTTCTTCGGCCACCCGCCCCTGCTGAAAGTGGGCGAACAACTGGCCGGAAGGTTTTTCAACGCCTATGGCGACCCCATCGACGGCGGCCCCGCGATCGAGGGCGAGGCAGTGGAGATCGGCGGGCCCTCGGTGAATCCAGTCCGCCGCAAGGACCCTTCGGAACTGATCGCCACCGGCATCGCCGGGATCGACCTCAACAACACCCTCGTCACCGGGCAGAAGATCCCCTTCTTCGCCGATCCGGACCAGCCCTACAACCAGGTGATGGCCACAGTCGCCCTGCGCACCAAGGCCGACAAGATCATCCTGGGCGGCATGGGCCTCTCCAACGACGATTTCCTCTATTACAAGAACACCTTTGAAAACGCCGGCGTGATCGACAAGATCATCTCCTTCGTGAACACCACCGACGATCCGCCCGTGGAGCGGCTCTTGGTGCCGGACATGGCCCTGGCGGCGGCGGAATATTTCGCCATCCAGAAGAACGAATCCGTGCTGGTGCTGCTCACCGACCTCACGCTCTATTGCGACGCCCTGGCCATCGTGAGCAACCGCATGGACCAGATCCCCTCCAAGGATTCGATGCCGGGCTCGCTCTATTCGGACCTCGCCAAGATCTATGAAAAGGCCGTGCAGTTCCCCGCCGGCGGCTCCATCACCATCATCGCCGTGACCACCATCTCCGGCGGAGACATCACCCACGCCATCCCGGACAACACCGGCTACATCACCGAAGGCCAGCTCTACCTGCGCCGCGACAGCGACATCGGCAAGGTGGTGATCGACCCCGCCAGAAGCCTTTCCCGCCTGAAAACCAAGGTGATGGGCAAACGCACCCGCGCCGACCACCCCCAGGTGATGAGCGCCTCCGTGCGCCTGAACGCCGACGCCACCAACGCCAAAACCAAGATGGAAAACGGCTTTGACCTCTCCGATTATGACCAGCGGACCATGGATTTCGCCCGCGACTATGCCATGCAGATCCTGGCCATCGACGTCAACATCGACACCGATGAGATGCTGGACACCACCTGGGCCCTCTTCCGCAAATATTTCACCCGCGAAGAAGTGGCCATCAAAGACGAATTCATGCAACTCCACTGGGACCAAGGATGAAGTTCCAATATAACAAGATCTCGCAGCTGATGCTGGAAAAACAGCTCAAGGTGAGGGCCAAGGCCCTGCCCACGCTGAAAAACAAGGAATCCGCCCTGCGCATGGAGGTGAAACGCGCCCGCGACAAAGCCCACGAACTGGATGAACGGATCCGGCGGGAAACCGCTGAACTGGACCAGTTCATGAAGCTCTGGGCAGAGTTCGACCCCACCCTGGTGCAGATCAAGCAAGTGGAGATCCTCACCCGCAACATCGCCGGAACGCAGGTTCCCGTGCTGGGCCGGATCGATTTTGAGCTGAGGGATTACGACCTCTTCAGCGCGCCTTCCTGGTATCTGGACGGCATCGAAATGGTGAAGGGCCTGGCCACGCTGCAGGTGGAGCGGGACGTCTTCTGGCGCAAGATGCAGATCCTGGAATATGTGCGCAAGAAGACCACCCAAAAGGTGAATCTCTACGAAAAGGTGCAGATCCCGGCCTTCGAAGACGCCATCCTGAAGATCAAGCGCTTCCTGGAGGACGAGGAAAACCTCTCCAAGGCCGCGCAGAAGATCCTTAAGGGCCGCACCGCCAAGGAGGCCGTGGCATGATCGAGAAGATGCGCAAATACAGCTTCGTGCTCTATCACCGCGATTACGAGGCCTTCCTGGCCCAGCTGCAGAAACTGGGCGTGCTCCATCTGATCCGTAACACGGAAGCCAAGACCGAATCGCTGGTGAAGAACCTCGAACTGATCGGGGACTTCGCGGAAGCCACTTCATTTCTGCAGAAGCTGGCCTCGGAAGCGGAGAAAACCGCCACCGCCCTCACGCCCAAGATGCTGCTGAACAAGATCACGGAAGCCCGCGGGGAGAAAGACCGGCTGGGGAGGCAGGCCGAAACCCTGCGCAAGCAGATCCGCGAATTGGAGCCCTGGGGCCATTTCGACTATGAGCTGGAGAAAAAGCTGGAAGCCGATGGCATTCAGGTGGATTTCCACACTTGCCTCAAAAATCACTTTAAGTCACAGTGGGAAGAAGACTACGCCATCAAGAAGATAAGCGAAGTCAACGGCATCCTCTACTTCGTGGTTTTCCACACCGGGGAAAAGCCCGTTCTGGAGGCCGACAGTTTCACTTTCCACAAGCACACCATCCAGGAGCTGGAAGATCAGCTTAAGGGCGTGGAAAGCAGGATCGCCGACATCGACGAGTATCTGCAAAACACGGCTCCCACGGCGATCGAGAGCTTCGCGGCGGAGATCGGCCGGCTCAGCGAGGCCTGCGAATATGAGGACGCCACCCTGCAGGGCCTCAGCGCGGCCGACGACCATGTCCGCGTGGTGGGCGGCTACATTCCCGAGCGGCTGGAGCCTGAATTGAAGGGCTTTCTGGAGCAGAACGGCATCATCCACTTCGCCGCCGACGCCACCGTCGAGGACAATCCCCCCGTGAGCCTGCGCAACTGCTGGTTCGCCCGCCTCTTCGAGCCGATCAGCCGGATGTACATGCTGCCGAACTACAACGAATTTGACCTCACACCCTTCTTCGCGCCCTTCTTCATGCTCTTCTTCGGCTTTTGCAACGCGGATATCGCCTATGGCGTGATCTTCATCCTGCTTGCCCTATTCCTGCGCTTCAGGGCCAAAAACCCAGCCATGAAGAGCATGATGACCCTGGTGGCGCTCTTCGGCGCGGCCTCCATCGTGATGGGCTCCGTGTTTGGCTCGGTGCTGGGCTTTGACCTCAAAGAAACCTCCCTGGACAAGTTCGTGGTGGTCCGCAATTATGACCAGATCTTCAATTTTTCCCTGATCCTGGGCGCCATCCAGATCCTCTTCGGCACCCTCGTCAACGGGGTCAAGCTGTCCCGCCAGGGTGGCTTCAAATACTTCCTGGCACCCTTCGGCACCTTCCTTTTCCTGCTGGGGCTGATCATCCTCGGGGCGGGATTGCTGGATGCCGACATCTCGCGGGTCCAGCCCTATGTGAAATACCTGATCTGGGCAGGCCTGGCCTTGCTGCTGCTTTTCAACAACCCCGCCAAGAGCATCCTGAAGAACGTCCTGGGCGGGCTCTGGCTGCTTTACAACGTGGTCACCGGCTTTTTCGGAGACATCCTCTCCTACATCCGCCTCTTCGCCCTCGGCGTTTCCAGCGCCATTTTGGGCTTCGTGATCAACTCCATCGGCCAGCAGTTCCTCAGCATCAAGATCCTGGGCCCCGTGATCTTCTTCCTCTTCATGGTGGCCGGCCACGGGCTCAACATCGCCCTCGGCGCTCTCAGCGGCTTCGTGCATCCCCTCCGCCTCACCTTTGTGGAATTTTACAAAAACGCCGGCTTCAATGGACCCGGCCTCGAATACAAACCCTTTGGCAAAACAAAAAAGATAAATACATAACCTGGAGGTTACATGCCTTACATTCTCTTACAACCTGTCACTGAAGCCGTCGCCGCCATCGGCGGGGGCAACCCGGCCTATATCCTGGCCTGGGTGGGGATCTTCATCATGGTGGCCCTCTCCGGCATCGGCAGCGCCTGGGGAACGGTGAACGGCGGTTCCGCCACCGTGGCCGCGATGAAAAAACGCGACGACATCTTCGCCAACTGCATGATCCTTTCCGCCATGCCCGGAACCCAGGGCCTTTACGGCTTCGGCGCCTTTTTCATCCTGAAAGAGCACATCAACCCTGAAATGACCATGATCACCGCCGCCGCCATTTTCGGCGCCGGGCTCATCTCCGGGATCACCAACCTCGTTTCCGCCTATTTCCAGAGCCGCATCGTGGCCAACGGCATCGAAAGCATCGGCAACGGCAACAACGTGTTCTCGAACACCCTCATCCTGGGCGTGTATCCCGAGCTCTACGCCATCATCGCCTTCGCCGCCTGCTTCCTCATCAGCGGCATGCTGCCGATGTGATCTGAACGCTGAACCTATCCGGACAGGGGGCCCCGCGCTCCCTGTCCCGTTCGTTTAACCCGGGAGATAAAAATGGACATCTACACCAACGACCAAATCCCCAGCCCGCAGCCTGAGCAGCCTGAAACCCACCCTCAGCGCCCGGAACCCCACCGCGGCATGCTGGTGCTCATCTTTGGGATCATCGGCCTCTTCACCTGCGCGATCTTCTCCATCCTGGCCTGGATCTTCGGCAATGAAGACCTCAAAAAGATGGAATCCGGCCGCATGGACCCCGCCGGCCGCGACACCACCAACGCCGGACGCATCCTGGGCATCATCGGCGTGGCCCTGAACGTGCTTGGCCTCCTGGCCGGACTGGTGGGGGCCATCTTCATGTTCGGCCTCACCATGGCCGGAATGAAAGGCCTGTTCTGATCTGACTGGTGGCGGCGGAGCCCGCCGCCGGCCCGATGCGCCTTCGTCTGGAAAGGACCGCCACCCGCTTCCCCGGCGGACGGGGCCCTGTCCTCATCCTGCTTTTCTCGCTGAGCGGCTATGTGGCCCTGCATCTGCTGCTGGAAGCCGGATTGAGGCTCTGCTGGTTCCGCGCCCTCACCGGCATCAATTGTCCCACCTGCGGGCTCTCCCGCGCTTTTTTGGCCCTCTTCCGCGGCCGCTTCCTCCAGGCTTTTCTCTCCAATCCCTTCATGCTGTCCTTCACCCTCTTGGTGTTACTGCAGCTCTTTTCCACCGTGGCTTTCAAACGCCGCCTGGCCCTTGAGGCCACCGCCCGCGAACGCAAGCTTCTCCTGGCCTTCTTCCTTGCCCTCTTTCTGCTCAACTGGGCCTGGCTGATCTTCTTGGCGCCCCTCGCCTGAGCCGGGGTCCGGCAGCCTGGAGTCCAGCGAGCCTGTGAGCATGGACTACAGGACCAGAACGGGCTGGGCATTCGCATTTCATACGGATTTACGGATTGAACGGATTTACGGATTGAAAGGGTTTAGGGATTGAACGGATTTAGGGGTTGAACGGGTTTAGGGATTGAACGGGTTAACGGATTGAACGGATTTACGGATTTAAACATCCCCCACCCCGCTGGAGTCGAGCGACGCAGGAGCATCGACTACAGCAGAACATTCTCCACCCAGCCCCAGAGTGTCATTCCGGGGAAGCGTGCGCCAGCACGCGGGGACCCGGAATCCAGCCCTTGCGGGAATAGCCAATCCCAGTTCCGGTCCAAGCGGGGATCGATGCAGACTGCGCTGTATCGACTCCCTCAGGGGCATTAGCCGGAAGGCCTGGATTCCGTCACTGCGTTCCGGAATGACGCAGATTTGGAGCGAGGCGGTGATGGCCTGGATTCCGGGACCCCGGCGTTAAAACGCCACCCCGGAATGACAGGGTGTGAGAGGGTGGATGAATGGCCAGGATTCCGTCACTGCGTTCCGGAATGACGCAGGGTTGGAGCGAGGCGGTGATGGTCTGGATTCCGGGACCCCGGCGTTAAAACGTCACCCCGGAATGACAGGTTCGGGCTGGGGCCACACTCAAGACGGAAGGCGGTGGCTTCAGCCACCGTACTGGGATGAGCCCCCAACCTTGTAAACAGACGATGTCCGTTTGGCTTCAGCCACCGGCTTCCTTCTTTTCGAAGCGCACAGACATTCCTTGCCGCAGCCGAAGCTCCCGGGTCGCCCCACCCCAACGGAATCAGCTTCTCCCTTCCGTGTTTCGCCCTTTAGCTCAGCCCCTTCGCCTCTTGTCCGCCTCCCCCTGACTTCCCGCCTGTCAGGCGGGAACTCAGCGGGAAGTGAGTGAGAGGCAAACGGGAGGAGGCTAAGGGCGAAAACCTGGAGGTTTGACGCCAACAGGTCCGGACAAAGAATCCCAACATTTTGCTTCGCTCCGCGTTGAAAAATATCAACAGCCGGGCCTGGATGCTCAAACACATCACCTGTAAAGGATTTATCCCAAGGCAAGCCGAAAAAAGATGGGCGTTGCGCCAGCCGGCAGAGAGCCATCACGATCGGGATTTTTACCGGCCTGATATTCATGAATAGAATGTAACTCTATGGCATATAAATCGATATACGTGAGACCGGAGATAATGGCATCATCAGGTTCAGGCATGAACAGACAATCATGGGATGATTAATAATTGTAACATTGTTCTTGACATCAATCCAATCCCCGCCATTTATTGGGAACGTGGGGTTTTATCCGCGGGAAAGGCCGCGGCAGAGATTTTAACTAAGGTCCATAACAAGGAGACTGCCATGAAACGAACGCTTATGCTCGGCATTTTCGCCTTCCTTTGTGTTTTTGGCTTTGCCTAGACCATGGGCAATTACAGTTTTACCACCGGTTCCGCAACTTACACTGAGATCACGGGCGGAATCGTATTGGGCAATGAAAGCACCGACGCCCAGCGCTTTGTGGACCCCATCGTTCCCCTGGGCGGCACAACCAACACGGGAGTGGGCTTTCCGCTGGGCTTCAATTTCTATTTTGGCGGCCAGGAGTTCGACCGGGTGGGCATCTGCGCCGACGGCTGGATCGGGCTGGGGCAGTCCTGGGAACCGGTTCCGGTGAATATGTCAAGCAGCAGTTACATTGCTCCGCTCAGCACCACCTCAGGTATCAACCCTCCCTGGCTGGTGAACCGGGTGGCAGGCCTGGCCCTGAATCTGGCTGCCCAACCCGGCGCCACGCTGCAGATCAAAACAATTGGCAGCGAGCCCTACCGGGTGTTTGTGGCCCAGTGGGCAGGATACCGCAAAACCAGCGCCACCGGGGATAACTTCAATTTCCAGATCCGGCTGCAGGAAACCACCAACTGGGTGACGATCATCTATGGAACAGTGACCAACAACGCCACGGCGACCACGGGGCAGGTGGGTCTGCGTGGGGTTCCTGCCAATCTCGCCACCAACTATGCCAACCGCAGCACCACCACTGATTGGAACGCCACCACCGCCGGCACTGCCGCCAACAGCACCTGCACCCTCAGCAGCGCGGTCTATCCGGCCAGCGGCACCACCTTCACCTGGGCCCCGCCGGCAGCGATCAACATCAGTTATACCATCGGCAGCGGCGGGGACTTCACCACTTTCGCGGCGGCTTTCAATTTTCTCAACACCAACTACCCGCTCTCCGGCATCCCGCAAGGGGGAACCAGCTTCAACGTAGCGGCCGGAGAGGTTTTCAGCCAGGCGGAGCTGCTGCCCGCCCTCACCGCCACGGGAGGGCCCAACCGCCCCATAACCTTCAGGAAAAGCGGAACCGGGGACGACCCCATCCTGAAAGTGATGGGCACCACCGCCACCACCGACGCGGCCATCAAACTCAACGGCGGCGACTGGTTCAGATTTGAGCATCTGGACCTGCGCAACGCCGACGGCTCCACCTCCCTGGAGATCGGCTTCCACCTGGCCGCGCAAAGCTACGATCCCTGCAACAACAACACCATCAGCTACTGCAGCATCACCCTGGACAACAGCAACGCCAACAGCAAGGGGCTCTATTCCACCGGAACCAGCGGAGCCGGGAACGCCAACAACAGCTATTCCCACCTGGACATCGCAAACTGCGACACCGGCATCCACTTGCTGGGAAACAGCACTGCGGCATATTACAATCTCCAGGAACTGGTGGAATACTGCGACTTGAGCGACATCACAGACTACGGGATCTATTTCGGTTACGTTACCGGCCTGAGGGTCACCCACAACACCATAACCATGAAAGCCGACAACACTGTGGTTTTCCACGGAATCTACGCTTACAACGGAACTGCCGAGGTGGACAACAACACCATCATCGGCAACACCACCATCGGCAGCATAACCGTCCACGGCCTCTACGGACGCGCTGGAACCCTGATCGACTGGCATCACAACACCATAAGGGATTTCAGCGGTACCTATCAGGTTTACGGCGTCTATATCTACAACGGCAACCACGACATCCACGCCAACGAGATCCATGCCCTCAGCTCCTCAAACCAGCATGTGTGGGGGATCTTCCTCGATGGCGGAACCGATGCCGTGAATGTTTACGGCAACGAGATCCACAATATCAAGTTCGTGGGGAATCCCGGAAACGCTTACACAGCCTCTGGCATAGCTTTGCATGGAAGCGATGTAACAGTGGCCAACAACCTGATCTACGACCTCGGCAGTGTGGGCGACGGAGCTCCCATGATCCGGGGCATCACCGCCGATACGGGCGGAACGTTCAGGATCTACTACAACACCGTCTATCTGAAAGGCGGCAACAGCAACACCAACTTCGGTTCCGCCGGCATCTACGTTTATACCGGCCCTTCCACCCTGGACCTGCGCAACAACATCATCGTGGACCTCAGCACCCCGGGATCGGCAACCACGGGAAGGGCGGCCGCCATTTGGAAGAATAACTATTCTGGTTTTGCCAATTTCGACCCCAGCTGCGACCGCAATATCTACTACGCCGGCTCGCCGGGGCCGAAGAACCTGATTTGTTATGACAACGGGGCTGCTTACGAAACCCTCAGCGACTACAAGGCCGCGATCATGACCCGCGAACTGGGCTCGCTGACGGAAAACGTGCCTTTCACCAGCACGGTGGAACCCTACGACCTGCATATCCCCACCGGCGCTTCCACCCTGGCCGAGAGCAACGCCCTGCCCCTTGCCGGCTGGGATCTCGACTTTGACGGCGACAACCGGGATGACGAGTTTCCGGACATCGGAGCGGATGAAGGCGCTTTCACCGTACCCGCCGTGGTTCCTGACCCGCCAGTGCTGATCAGCCCGGCTGACGGGGCCATAGTGGTACAGCCCAGCGCCACCCTCTCCTGGGCCGCCGCTGACACCGGAGGCGCGCCCACTGGCTACCGGCTGCATTTTGGCACCAACCTGAACTCGCTCACCGTGATGGACCTGGGCAACGTGACCAGCTACGATCCAGATCCGGACCTGGATTTCCTCACCACCTACTACTGGAAGGTGGTGCCCTACAACACCACCGGCCCGGCTGATTCCACCGCTTATTCCCACTGGAGTTTTGAGACCCACGCCGCTCCGCTCACCGGCAACTATATCATCGGCAGCAGCGGCTACTACCTCACCTTCACTTCGGCCATCACCCATCTGAACGCGGCCGGGGTGGGCAGCGGAGGAGTTACATTTATGGCCATCGCCGGAGAAGTCTTTACCGAAAATCCGCCCCCCATCACAGCCACCGGCACCGCCGCCGATCCCATCGTGTTCACCAGCACGGACACCACGGCGGTGAATCCCCTGCTGACCCCAACCGGAGGAACCGACACCTATGCCCTCAAGATCGAGGGCGGCGATCACATCACCATCCACCACATCGACGTCGGGAACCTGCCGGCCGCCACCAATTTGGCCAATGGCTACTGGATCGAGGGGGTTTCCGGCAACGGCTGCGATCACGTGACCATCCGCAATTGCGGCATCACCCTCGATCTGGCTGTAACCAGCACCGCGATCTACCTGAGCGGGGGAAGCAGCAGCACCGGCACCCAGGTGCTCGAGAACGTGATCGACAGTGCCAACCGTGCCGTTTACCTCTATCCCACCACGACCGCCTACAACAGCCTGGTGCAGGGCAACGTGATCAGCAATGCCATCCAAGGCATTTATCTGCGTACAGACAACGGCAGCCTGGTCCACGATAACCAGATTTCCTTCCCCGCCGCTGCCACGGCAGCCCTTTACGGCATCTATCTTTACTCCTCCACAGGCACGCAGGTGTCGGCCAACACGGTGAGCGGAGGCAGCACCACCTCCACCTGTTACGCGTTGTACAACCGGAGCGGCACCAACTCCTGGTTCGGCAACCTGGTCAGCAATCTGCACAGCAACTACACCATGGAGGGATTTGACATCTACAGCGGCACCCTCGACATCCATGACAACGAGTTCACCGCCCTCAGCTCCAATCAGACTATTCTCGGCATCGATCTGAACCTGGAAGGCGGAGGCAGCGCCCAACTCTATCGCAACAAAGTGCACAACCTCCAGTCCAACTCCACCGCGGGTTATCAAGCCTACGGCATCGTAAGCGGCACCACCACAAACCTGGTCCACAACAACCTGATCTACGACATCCGCAATCCCGGCGGCAGCACGGCGCCCCAGGTGTTTGGCCTGCAGGTTAGCGGAGGTTCTCCCAGCCTGCATTACAACAGCGTGTACCTGAACGCCTCCGGCAGCAACGACAACTTCTCCAGCGCCGCCCTGTATGTGTCCGGCGGCAGCTCAATCCTGATGAACAACAATATCTTCATGAATGCCGGCACCCCTGGAAGCAGCGGCAAGAGCGTGGCCTTCTGGAAAACTGCGGACGGCTTTGCCAACATCAATGCCGCCACCGACCGGAACATCTACCATGCCGGCACCCCGGGAACGCAGAACCTGGTCTGCTGGACGCCTTCCGCCAGCTACCAGATCCATGACGATTATAAAGCGGCGACGGTGACCTCCGACCAGAACAGCTTCACCGAGGAAGTTCCCTTCGTAAGCGCGACCGACCTGCATATCACTCCCGGAGCCGCCACCCAGGCGGAAAGCAACGGCATCGCCATCGCCGGGATCAGCACGGACTACGATGAAGAGGTCCGCGCTGGAGAGATGGGCTACGCGGGAACTGGCACAGCGCCGGACATCGGGGCGGACGAGGGTGAGTTTACCGTTCCGCTGCTGATCCCTGATCCAGCCATCGTGGTTTCCCCCTATGACGGTGAATACGCGGTAGTGCTGCAACCCACCCTCACCTGGTATGCCTCCTCCTCCGGCGACGTCCCCACCGGTTACCGGCTCAGCCTCTGGGCGGAAGACCCGCTGGAATACATTGAAGGCGGCACTGACCTGGGAATCGAGCTCAGCTACAACTGCACAACCACGCTGGACTACCTGCGGACCTATTACTGGCGCATAGTTCCTTATAACGACAACGGCTCCCCCGATTCGCTGGACTGCCCCGTCTGGAGTTATTCCACCCACAAGGAACCGCTCACCGGCAGCTGGGTGATCGGCACAGGCCACTTCTATCCGGATTTCACCCACGCCATCAGATACCTGAACGCCAGTGGGGTGGGTACCGGAGGGATCACCTTCACCGCAGTGGCCGGTGAGGTTTTCGCCGAAAATCCACCCGCCATCACCGCCACCGGGACCGAGCTGAATCCAGTTGTCTTCACCAGCACGGACACCCTGGCCACCAACCCCAAGATCACGCCCACCGGTGGGACCGGCAGCTTCGCCTTCAAGCTGGCCGGAGGCGATTTCTTCACGGTCGACCACATCGACATCGCCAACGCCAGCGGCTCCACGAACATGAACTACGGCATCTGGCTGGAAGCCCCCACCGGCAACGGCTGCACCGATAATACAGTCAGCGCCTGCGCCATCACCCTGGACCGCGGCGTGGAATGCTACGCCATCCGCGAAGATTCAGCCTCCGGCCGGGTGAACCACCGCAACCAGTATCTGCGCAACACCATCTCCAACGTGCGCTATGGCATCTATCTATACAATACCACTGCCTCCCAGACACCGGTGATCCAAAGCAACCAGATCACGGATTTCAGCGCTAACGCCATCTACAGCCGGGCATCCACCAACATCGACATCAGCCATAACCAAGTATCGATGGCTGCAGGCAACACCGTGGCTGCGACGGGCATCAATTGCTATGACGACAACGGGGTTGGCCTCATCCACCACAACACCATTACTGGGTCCAACACCACCCAGACCTTCACCGGCATCTACCACTCTCACCCCGATTTCGATATCCATCACAACTCCATCTTCGATGTGGTTTCCGCCAATGCCGTGTACGGAATAAGGATCAACACCGATTACGGCGCCAATAACCGTAGTGTTTACGAAAACTCGATCACAGATCTCACCAGCACGGGAAACTATGACGTGATCGGGATCTTGGAAAATCGCGCGATCGCTTATCAGAACAACATCTCCGGTCTGGTTTCGAATGGCAACGTGAAGGGGATCTACATGATCCAGGGCACTGCTTACCGCAACGACATCCGCAACTTGCAGACCAATGGCGCCGCCACCACCGTGATCGGATTGTATTCCACCGGCACCTCAACCTATCACAATAACATGATCTGCGACCTGCGCGCCCCCACCTCCAGCGGCTCCCCGTCCGTGCGGGGCATCCACGTTCATAACGGGACCGCGAACCTCTACTATAACAGCGTTTTGATCACCGGCAGCGGCGGCGAAAGCTTCTCCTCCGCGGTGCTTTACACTTACAGCGCCACATCGATCACGCTGCAGAACAACATCTTCGCCAACCTCTCCAGCCCCGGCGCTTCCGGCAAGGCGGCGGCGTTCTGGAAAGCGGTGGAACACTTCGACGATATCAACGCCGCCAGCGACAAGAACATCTGGTATGCCGGAACACCCGGCGCGCAGAACCTGATCTGCCAGTACGGCGCCATCAGCTGCCAGACCCTAAATGATTACAAGACAGCCAACCTGGGCAAGGACCAGAATTCCTATTCGGAAGACCCGCCTTTCCAAAGCGAGGCAGCGCCCTACAACCTGCATCTGGACCCGCAGGTGCAGACCTATGCCGAGGGCAACGCCCTGGTGGTGGCCTCCGTGGATATGGATATTGACGGCGATGCCCGTGACTCCGAATCCCCTGATATCGGTGCGGATGAGGGCGTTTTCACCGAAGTGCAGCTGCCGCCCAATCCCCCGGTCTATCTGAGCCCCGCCAACGAAGCGATCGACCTGGCTCTGAACATTCCCCTCGCCTGGGCTCCCGGTGGAGGCGGCGATCCGGATTATTACATGGTTTACTTCGGCGAAACGACCACTCCTCCCTTGATGGAAGGCAATTGGCCCGACACCGAATATTACCCCTTCCTGCTGCCCGAGCATACATATTACTGGAAGATCGTGGCGGTTAAGGACGGCTTTGACTCGGCTTCCGGCCCCGTTTGGAGTTTCGACACCCGGGCCGACGACACCATCATGGAATATCCCTTTGTGGAGAGTTTCGAAGAAGGCAACGCGAGCGGCTCCACCGACATCAACCGCTGGACCAAGGCCCTCGGCGCCGGCTCCTACTATTGGACCGCAAATACCGACATCACCTACAACCGCGCCCCGCGCACCGGCAGCTATAACCTCACTCTGCACGACGGCGGCAACGCCTGGCTATTCCGGCCCATCTATCTGGAGCAGGGGCAAAGCTACGGGCTGGAACTCTGGGGCCGGCAATACACCACTTCCGGTAGCCAGGCCATCCTGGAGATCAAGTATGGCACGGCTGCCACCATCGCGGGCATGACGAATCCCATCGTGGCTTACAGGGAAGTGGTGAACGGCGATTACCAGCGCGTGGCCGGCACCTTCACCGCCCCCAGCACCGGCATCTGGTATCTGGGCATCCACGGCACCTGCGGCGGAACCACCAACTACATCTCCATCGACGACATCAGCATCGATTACTACGAGCCCTACCCCGAGTTTTCCATTAACCCCGCCTCCTGGAACTACGGCATGGTGAACGTGGGCGAGGCCACACCCGCCAAAACCTTCGTGATCACCAATACCGGCGACGCCAACCTCGTGATCATGCAGAATGACGTGTACCTGGAAGGCGCGGACATCGATGATTTCGACCTCACCGAACTCACTGACGACCTCACCATCACACCCGGCAATTCCGCCAACCTCTATGTGCTGTTCGCCCCTCAAAGCATCGGGGCCAAAACCACGAACCTGGTGGTGATCGACAACGTTGGCAGCAAAGCGGTGCACCAGGTCCCCCTCTCCGGAAGGGGAATCGGGCCACTGGTCCCGCCCTGCGTGGAGGATTTCGAGGACGGCTGGATCGACTGGATCACGGTGAATGGCACCCAACCCAACAAATGGGAACTTGGCAGCGCTATGACCTACCGCAACGGCTACGCCGCCTACATCAGCACGAACAGCGGCGCCACTCACAGCTACAACCCCGGCGCCAGCTCCTACGTGCATTTCTACCACGACGTCACCTTCCCAGCGGACATGACCGGCATGACGCTGAAATTCCAGTGGAAGGGCGTGGGCGAAGCCCTCTACGACTACCTGACCGTCCACATCACCGACACAAGCTTCATTCCCACGGCCGGGACCTCCTTCACGGAAGGCCAGATCGGCGCTCCGCTGCACTCCATCGGCGACTGGCAGCTGGCCGTTCTTCCGCTTTCCGCTGATTACGCCGGCCTCACCAAGCGCCTGATCTTCAGCTGGCGCAATGACGGCGGCGGGGGAACCCAGCCTCCCGCGGCCATAGACAACATCCGCATCTTCTCCACCTGGCCCTATCTGGATGAGAACGACTACCCCGCCGAAGTGCAAATTTCCGCCGACGGCAACGGCAACGTGGTCCTCACCTGGGATAAGATCGAGGGTGCCAACGACTACATCATCGAGGACGCCGACATGTACGACGGGACTTTCAGCCCCATCGGACGCGGCTACAACAGCTTCACCACCCCCGGAAGCTACGCGAGGCGGTTCTTCCGGGTGCGCGGCACCGATTGATCCCTGTTTGGAAGGATGGTTCCTTCCGGCAGACTGAACTGACAGGACCCGGCTTCTGGCCGGGCCCTGCTTTATACGTTGGTATTAAAAAGGCTCTCTTTCAAACCGGGTGGGTACGGGCGCTCAACCATAAAAAAGCCCGGTTTGAAAAAGAGCCTAAAAAAAGCGGGACCAGGGCAGGTCCCGCTAGATTATTGGGTTGAGGATCAGGCCATGATGGCGGCGACGTCGGAATCGGCGTCGGTGGTGGGCTGGAGGCCGAAGGTATCGATGATCACTTTCGCCACGTTGGGTGAAAGGAAACCGGGCAGGGTGGGCCCGAGGCGGATGTTCTTGAAGCCCAGATAGAGCAGGGCGAGCAGCACGGCCACGGCTTTTTGTTCGTACCAGGCGATGTCGAAGGCCAGGGGAAGCTTGTTCACATCGTCCAAGCCGAAGGCTTCCTTCAGCTTGAGAGCGATGATGGCCAAAGAGTAGGAATCGTTGCACTGGCCGGCGTCGAGCACGCGCGGGATGCCGTTGATGTCGCCCAGGGGGAGTTTGATGTAGCGGTATTTGGCGCAGCCGGCAGTGAGGATCACGGCGTCTTGGGGCAGCTTTTCCGCCACTTCGGTGAAGTATTTGCGCTTGGGCATGCGTCCGTCGCAACCTGCCATGACCACAAATTTCTTGATGGCGCCGGATTTGACGGCCTCGACCACCTGGTCGGCCATCGCCATCACAGTGCGGTGGTTGAATCCGCCAGTGAGGGTGCCGGTCTCGATCTCCTTGGGCGGCTGGCAGGTTTTGGCTTTGGCGATGATGGCGCTGAAGTCTTTCTGCTGGCCGGGTTTGCGTTCCGGGATGTGGGTGGCGCCGGGATATCCGGTCATGCCGGTGGTGAAGAAGCGGTCCAGATAGGTCTGTTCGCCGCGCAGGGGCACGATGCAGTTGGTGGTCATCAGGATGGGTCCGTTGAAGTTCTCAAAATCCTCCAGTTGGTGCCACCAGGAGGAGCCGTAGTTGCCGTGGAAGTGTTTATACTTCTTGAAGGCGGGGTAATAGTTGGCGGGCAGCATCTCGCTGTGGGTGTAGATGTCGATGCCCTGGTCCTCCGTCTGCTGCAGCAGTTCCTCAAAATCCTTGAGGTCGTGTCCGCTGACGAGGATGCCGGGCCTGGTTCCCACGCCCAGATCCACCTCGGTGGGTTCCGGAACGCCGTAGGTCTCGGTGTTGGCCCTGTCCAGAAGCTCCATCACCTTCACGGCGTATTCGCCGGTTTTGACCACGAGGGCGGTGAGTTCTTCGGCTGTGAGCTTGTTGTCGACGGTGGCGGCCAGCGCCTCCATGAGGAATTTGTTCACTTCATCGCTGGAGTAGCCAAGCATCCAGGCGTGTTCGCCGTAGGCGGAGATGCCTTTGAGGCCATAGATAACGGTTTCGCGCAGGGAGCGGATGTCTTCGTTCTCGGTGGCCAGCACGCCAACCTTTTGGCCATAGGCATCGTAATCCTCAGGTTTCACCTGAAACGTGGCGGCATCCGGGCAGGTGGGGCAGATGGTGCCGGCTTCCCAGCCCAGCTCCAGTTTGCGCTGGTCGCGCAGGGCGATGGCTGCGGTGATCAGTCCGGTGATCTGGTCCAGATCCCAGTTGGCGTTGGTGATGGTGCGGAAGAGGCCGCCCATCACAACCAGGGCGTCCTCGGGATGATAGACGTCTTTCTTGGCCAGTTGCACCGAGGCGTAGGCGATGCCTTTCAGCGCGTGGATGTAGAGGTCGAAAAGGTGGCAGAGCTCGGGAGATTTTCCGCAGACTCCGCGCATGGTGCAGCCTTTGTTGAGGGCTGTTTCCTGGCATTGGTAGCAAAACATGCTCATGTTGTTCTCCTTTGTTTATGGTTTGGGCATTTTGATCACGAGGAGGCGCAGATCGCTGTCACCTTTGTTGGTAACCGCGTGCGGGATGTCCTTCGGGCTGTCGATGATGGTGTCTTTGGGAAAGGTTTCCTCTTCATCGCCAATGGTGAGCGTGGCGGCGCCATCCAGCACGTAAAAAGCTACGTTCACGGGGGTGATGTGGGATTTGAGGTGGGCGCCCGGGGTCAGGCGCATGTGCACGATCTCACCTTCGGTTTGGGTGTAGATCTTGGTTCCGGTAACCCCTTCCCGGTCCAGGACGGGGTTGTTGTCTTTCCAGCTTCTGCTGTTCATGTGCATCTCCTGTGGTTTGTTTTTCAAAGTAGGTTCCCCTGTGCCGGGGGACGGTGAAGGAAAGTTCATGACCGCAATTCCACAAGCTTCCTGATGGTTGCAAACAGCTTTTCGCCCTCGTCCACCAGGTCAAAGTTCTGCCCGCTCAGATTCCACTGGGTCACCAAAAAACGCATGGAGCCAACGATCACCCGGAACAACTGGCCGGGATCGTGGCTGGGATCGACGACGCCTCTGGCCTGGGCCTCGCGCAGGTAGTAGAGCACGGAATCCCTGTGTGTGCCTGAGATCCGGTCCATGCGGGTGGCGCAGGCGGGATCGTATTGGAACAATTCCTCTGAAAACATCACCTTGGCCAGATCGCGATGGGTGCTGAATAGCTGGTAGCGGTCCAGAACGAAGCGGCGGACCTTCTCCATCGGCGGCAGTTCCGAATTCTCGATCTCGGCCAGGATGCGGCAGGAAAGGGCTTCAAAATAATCCAGGATCTTTACTATCAGGTCGTCTTTGCTGGCAAAATGGCGATACAGCGCGGCTTCGGTGAGCTTGAGCTCCCGGGCGAGATTCTTGGTTGTGAGGAATTTATAACCCCTGCGGGCGATCAGGGCGATCGCCGCCTGCACTATATCGTCTTGTCTCGGAGTGAGTTCCATCTTCCAGCCTCAATGTTAGTGAGTATTCACTAACCAATCTAAGCGGGTCTGGAAAAATGGCAAGGATTTTTTTCGGTTTTCTCGCCCAACGGACGAGAGAGGGTTTCAACCCATGATCCGTCCAGTGTTTTCTTCACAGGGTTGGATTCTGGTCTTCTTAACTGATCCAGATGGATCCCAATTTCTTTGGTGAAGTTACACCGGCGAAAACCCATCCGGCTCCAAATATCAATACGGTATCAATACGGAATCATTACGGATGAAATCCGTATTGATTCCGTATTGATACCGTATTGATATTGGGAGCGCTGGCTGGGGGAAAACCGGCTAATTAGCGCCACCAGCTCGTTCATTAAAGGCTTGGAAGGTCTCACGCGGCCTTGGGGAGGATTTAGCTTGACAGCACCGGGGCAGTCGGAAAATGGTGGCATTCTGAAACAATGAGGATGAAAATGAGAATGGATCTTTTCAAGTTCAGGCTGCGGCCCGCACCGCGTTGGGGTCTGGTGTTGCTGCTGCTTGTTGTGGCCAGTGCCGGTTTCGCCAGTATGGTTCTGGGTTCCGGCGGGAATCCTGTTCCGGGCTCGGCTTTTTTGCTGCAAACAAGCTTTGATCCGCAAGACGCCGCATCCGCGCCAACCAATCCGGATACAGAAGCGGAAGCCGCTGGCGGAGCGCAGATCCCGCCCTGGCTGCAGATCATCCTCACGGTGGGCATCGCGCTGCTGATCTACTATTTCATCCTGATGATCATCAGGCGCAGGCAGAACACCGCCGAAGAGATCATTCACGTGAAGAGCAGGGAAGGTGACAGCGGTTATTCGGTGGAGCAGCCCGGCGAGCCGGTTTCGATCCCCGAAAAACAGCCTCCGGTGTTTCGCGTTCCGCCCCAGCAACCTTCCGGCGGCGCGAGAAGGCCGCAAACCGCCAAAAAGAACTCCTCCTGGGGCCTGGTGGTGGCCATCATCGTGATCCTGAACGTGATCCGCCGCTGCATCCAGAACGACTGACCGGAGCGGGCGAGAAGTTTCAGTTGATCAGGGCGTTGCCCTGTCTGATCCTCGTTCCCAGCCTCCAGCCATCGGCCGCGCTGCTGCTGATCCCGCCCGCGTAACCGCTTCCTTCGCCCACTGGATACAGATTTTCGATCCCCACGCAGTGCAATCCCTGTTTGTGCCTGGTGATCCGGATGGGTGACGAGGTGCGGGTTTCGGGGGCGATCAGAACGGCGTTTTGGCTGAAACCGGGCAACACCTGGTCGAAGCGGATGAGGGTGTCACGCAGACGGGAAGAGATTTCCGCCGGGAAAAGCCGGGAGAGGTCTGACGCGTAGGTTCCCGGTGTATAGGTGGATTGGGGGGCTTCGGGATCCTCTGTTCCACAGAGAAAGGCCCGCGCGGACTGGACCGGGGCCAGGAAAGTTTCACGGAAGGATAACTTTTCCAGACGGCGCTGCAGTTCCACCCCGTCCCAGAGCCCGGCTCCGTAATCGGTGGCGCTCACCGGAGTTACGATCGCGCTGTTGGCATAAATTCCAGCCCGGGCGGCGAAACTCATGCCGTTGGTCACCACTCCGCCCTGTTCCGAAGCGGCCGCGATCACCTGACCGCCTGGACACATGCAGAAAGTGAAACCGGTTGGGGCTGTGAGCCGGTAACTGGCCGGCCCCAGGAATTCCGCCCAATTCCCCTGCCCGTAAACCAACGCGTTGATCCAGGCCTGAATATGTTCGATCCGGAAGCCCAGGGCGAAAGGCTTTGGCTCCAGATCCACCCCCCGCCGTTGCAGCAGAGGCCAGGTGGAGCGGGCGGAGTTGCCCAAAGCCAGCACCGCCAGCTCGGGTGAGTGCCATTCGGAATTCAGCTTCAAACGGGTGAGTTTTCCACCTGAGAGTTCCAGGTCCTCCAAAGTGTGGTGGTGAAAGAAGCGGCAGCCTTTTAGCAGCAGATACTCACGCAGTTTTCGCACCAGAGCCCGGATGCCGTCAGTGCCCAGATGGGGCAGGGCCGACCAGGCAATTTCCGCGGGCGCGCCGAAACGCAGCATCTGTTCCAAAACCATTTGGAGAGCGGGATCGCCACCCCGGGCGGTGAGCTTGCCGTCGGAGAAAGCGCCGGCGCCGCCTTCGCCGCACTGCACGTTGGAATCCTCATCCAGAGAGCCGTGGCGCCAAAAATAGTTCACCTTGTCCGCCCGCCGTTCCAGGGCGTCGCCGCGGTCGAACAACAAGGGCTGAAGCCCATTTTCCACCATCGCCAGGGCGCAAAACAATCCCGCTGGACCCATGCCGATGATGAATGGATGCGGATCCTGGGCCTGGATGGGCGCGCATTCCCGCAGGGGAGACATTTCCAGGGGGGTAAGGTCTTTATGCCGCGGAACCTCGCCACTGAAGCTGAGCTGGAGCGTAAAATCGAAGACGGGATGGCCGCGGCGCCTGGTATCCAGGGCTTGGCGGACTATCCTGACAATCTCAAAGGCTGAGGCAGGCAGGCCAAGTTTGCGGCCGGTTTCTTCAGCCAGAGAGAATTCCGGCCGGGCCGGAAAGCGAAGATTGCGCAAGGTGAATGTTTTCATATGGTCCCCAAATAAAAAAGGCGCTTTCATCAAGCGCCGCAAAGTGACTGGTGGCGAGACCCAGAATTGAACTGGGGACACAAGGCTTTTCAGGCCTCTGCTCTACCGGCTGAGCTATCTCGCCACAAGTGAAGGCATAAACTTTTATGGCCGTGATTTTGTCAAGACAATTATCCGCGGCAGGGGTTAGAAAGCAATATGGAAGAGGGTTTGAGGGATGTCAGCCATCCTGGGGTCAGCTTGGCTGAGGGCTGGGGGCCAGCAAGATCCCATCCCGCTCCAGTTGACTGGGGATGCCCGTAATCAGAGAGCCGGGAGCGCATCCGCCGGTAGCGTAGGCGCGGATAAAATGGTCGGAAAGGCAGGTGGCTAGGCCGGCTTCGGCGCTTTCGCAAACGCCGCGGAGGGGGATCCTGTCCCGCAACAGCCTTTGGGTGTAAAGAAGCTTCTTGGCATCGCTGAGAGCGGTGAGCAGCCTCACCCGGCGGTTCTTGGCCAGATTGGGTATCTGGCCTGGCAGGGTGTCCGCGGGGGTGCCCCAGCGGCGGGAAAAAGTGAAGGCGTGGAGATAGGCGATATCCAGCTCTGAGAGGAGGTTCAGGGTGGTTTGGAACTCGGCCTCCGTTTCAGAGGGGAATCCGGCGATCACGTCGAGCCCGATCGCCGCGTCCGGCCAAGTTTTGAGGATAGTGTCGATCAGGGCGCGGAAGGCAGCGGTTTCATATTGCCTGCCCATGCGCTTCAGCACGCTGTCGCAGCCGCTCTGCAGGGCAATGTGGAAGTGGGGGCAAAGCTTGTCGCAGTGGCTGATCCGTTCGGTCAGTTCCGCGGTGAAGAGCATCGGCTCCAGCGAACTGAGGCGGATCAGTTCCAGGCCATCCATCTCTTGCAATGCCTCCACAACCTCGGCCAATCCTTGGTTTCCGTCTTTGTAGAGGCCCAGATTGACGCCACCGAGCACGATCTCCTTGTAACCGTTGGCCACGAACAACCGGGCCTGATCCAGTACGTCGGCAAAGCTGGCGGAACGGCTGTGGCCGCGTCCGTGGGGCACCGCGCAGTAGGCGCAGCGGAAATCGCAGCCATCCTGGATCTTCTGGAAGGCGCGGCTGTGCTCCACCATCCGGGTCACGGGCCGGTAAACGAAGTCCTGGCAGAGCATGATGTCCTGAAACTGGTAGTCCTTGGTTTCGAGGATCCGGGCGATGTCGGGCTTGCCCTGATTGTCCACGATGAGGTCCACGGGGCCAAGGTCCTTGATCTCATCAGGGTTGCGCTGGGCGAAGCAGCCGGTAACCACGATCTTCACGTCGGGGTTTTGGGCTTTGCGGGCCAGGGCTTTGCGGATGAGGTTGCGGCTCTTGAAATCCGTCCGTCCGGTGACCGTGCAGGTGTTGATGACATAGACGTCCGCCTCGGCGGAAAAAGGCACGGCGAGGTAAGCCCCGGAGGCGAAACCCGCGGAGATGGCGGCGGATTCATAGGCGTTGGTTTTACAGCCCAGGGTGGCGATGGCGACGCGGATCATGGCCATCCAGGGCCAAGGAAGTTGTGGATCGCCGCAGCGTAGAGGCGGTGCTCGACTTCCAGCACCCGGGCGGCGATGGCTTCCGGCGAGAGGCAATCCGAGATGTCAACCTTTGCCTGGGCGATGATTTTACCATGGTCGTAGAGAGGATCCACCAGATGCACGGTGGCGCCGGAAAAGCGCTCTCCGGCGGCAAAAACTGCCTCGTGGACCCTGATCCCGTACATGCCCGGTCCGCCATGGGCGGGAAGCAAGGCGGGATGTATGTTCAGCACCGGAACGCCCACCTGGTCCAGAAAAGTGGGTGAGAGCAGCTTCATGAAGCCGGCCAGGGCGATCAGCTCGATCCTTTCCTCCCGGCAAAGCTCCAGCAGCCGGGCCTCAAAGGCCTCCTGGCAGCACGGGTTGAGAATATGGCAGGGCAGGCCCAGTCCCGCGCAGAGCCGGACCACCGGGACTTGGTCTCTGGAGGCGGTGGCAAAGGCGATCCGCAGTGGCCAGTTGTTTTGGGCAAAAGCCTGATGCAGCGCCCGCAGGTTGGAGCCGCGGCCGTGTCCGCTGGTGAGGACTGCTATTTTCCGGGCTTCAGATGCAGCTCTTGCCATTGGGTTTCGGGCACTTCAGAAGGCGCTCCGCTCATGAGGTCCGCCGCCTTCAGGGTTTTGGGAAAGGCGATCACGTCGCGGATGGATTCGGCACCGGTCATGATCATCACCAGGCGGTCGATGCCGGGCGCGATGCCGCCGTGGGGCGGGGTCCCGTATTTGAGGGCTTCCAGGAAGAAGCCGAACCGGTCCTTCAGCTCTTCCGCGCTGAAGCCGAGGATGGAAAAGATCTTGTTCTGGAGGTCGTGGCGGTGGCAGCGGATGCTGCCGGAGGAGAGTTCCATGCCGTTGCAGACCAGGTCGTAGAGCTGGCCGATGATCTGGCCATATTTGTCCGGTTGGTCCAGCCAGGGAATATGTTCCTCGCGGGGCAGGGTGAACATGTGGTGGGCCGGCTCCCAGCGCTGCTGCTCGGCATTGTAGGCAAAGAGCGGGAAATCGGTGATCCAGGCGAAGGCGAACA
This sequence comes from Candidatus Cloacimonadota bacterium, assembly GCA_020532085.1. Lineage (NCBI taxonomy): Bacteria > Pseudomonadati > Candidatus Cloacimonadota > Candidatus Cloacimonadota bacterium. Next base: position 55,698 of record JAJBAV010000002.1, read on the forward strand.
TGTTTTCCGGGATCAACTTTTGCCTCAAAGCCACTTCGTTGCGCAGGGCGGCCAAAACCTTGGTCGTCATGTCTGGGGAATCGGCCACGATGGCGATCAAGTCACCCGTTTTGGCTTCCGTGACGCGAATGATCTCCTCTGTCTCAGAGGGGGTGAGAAACTTGCTGATCCCGGCTTCCAGACCTGTTTCTGCCACCTTGGCGAAGGCGATGCCTTTGCCGCCGTTGTGGCGGGCCAGTTCCACCAGCTCGTCCTGTTGTTTGCGGCTGTATTCGGCGCCGCCGGGAATGGCCAGGGCCTTGATCACTCCGCCCGCTTCCAGGGCGGATTTAAAGACCTGAAACTCCGAACCCTTGAGGCTGGCACTGAGGTCTTTAAGTTCCAGGCCGAAGCGCAGGTCGGGTTTGTCGCAGCCAAAGCGATCCATCGCCTCCTGATAGCCCAAACGCGCGAAGGGAAGCTGGAGTTCCATATCCAGCACCTCTTTGAACAGAACAGCCAGCATGCGTTCCAGGAGGTCGAAGATCTGTTCCTGGGTGGCGAAACTCAGTTCGATGTCCAGCTGGGTGAATTCCGGCTGGCGATCGGCCCTGAGGTCTTCATCGCGGAAGCAGCGGGCGATCTGGAAATAGCGGTCGAAACCGCCGATCATCAATAGCTGCTTGAACATCTGGGGCGACTGTGGCAAAGCGTAGAATTTGCCAGGCTGGACCCGGCTGGGAACCAGATAATCGCGCGCGCCCTCGGGGGTGCTCTTCATCAGGATGGGGGTTTCGATCTCGTAAAAACCTTCGTCACAGAGAAAATCGCGAATGCTTTTCACGATCCTGTGGCGGGTGAGGATCACCTTTTGCAGCGCGGGACGGCGCAGGTCCAGATAGCGGTAGCTGAGGCGCAGGTCCTCCTCGGCCATGGCGGCTTCCGTGAGCTGGATGGGCAGAGGCTGGCAGTCGTTCAGGATCAGAATATCGCCGGCGATTAGCTCGATCTCGCCGGTGGGCAGGTTGGGATTCAGGTTGTGGGGTTCGCGGGCGGAGACCGTGCCGGTGACCGCCGCCACATATTCGTTGCGCAGTTTTTCCGCCTTGCGGAAGACGGTCTCCGCCTCGGGACGGATCACCACCTGCAGCAGGCCTTTCACGTCGCGCAGATCGATGAAGATGAGCCCACCCAGGTCGCGGCGTTTATTTACCCAACCCATCACGGTCACCGTTTCACCCACGTTCAGGGCGGAAAGCTCACCGCAATAATGTGTTCTCTTGAGGTTACTTAAGTTGTCCAACATAATGTTCCACTTTATACCAGTTAATTGAATGTGTATGTTTTACTGAGGTTTTTGCCCCGATCCAGATTCACCCGCTGCAGGAGAAACCAGCCCAGGATGAAGAAAGCGCCCAGCGAAACGATCGCATAGCGCTGGTTTCCGGTAACGCGGGACAGATTTCCGTAAACGAAAGGCCCGATGATCGCGGAGATCCTGCCCACGAGGGTGTAGAAGCCGAAAAATTCCGCCTGCCGGTCCAGGGGGGTAAGCACGGAAAGCATGGTGCGGCTGTTCGCCTGGCTGCTGCCGATGGCGAGGCCGGCCACCAGGCCGAGGGCGTAATACTCCATCGCCGAACGGCAGAAAAAGGCCCAGGTCACCACCCCGATCCAGACCAGGATGGAGACGCTGAGGGAAAGGCGGACGTTGTATCTGTCCGAAAGCCAGCCGAAGGCCACGGCGCCGATCACGGAGGTGACCTGCGCGATGATGAAGAAGATGATCAGGCTTTGCTGGCTCATTTTGAACTGGTCACCGCCGTAGATGGCGGCAAAGGCGATCACCGTGTAAATGCCCACGTTATAGAGAAAATAGCTTAGCAGATAGCTCAGCAGGTCCGGCATCCTGCGGATGTGTTTGAGGGAAAAGACGATGCGTTCAACCGCCACTTTCACGTAGTTGGTCTTGGGGGTGGCCACCTGCTTTTCCTTGAGCAGGATGAAAGTGATCAGCGAAAAGAGGAGGATGTGCGCGGCGATCATCGGCCAGATCCAGCGGTAGGCCTCTTTGTTCACCAAAACCAGCGATACCAGCAGGGAAACCAGTCCGCCCAGATAGCCCAGGCCCCAGCCGAAACCGGAGACTTTGCCGATGGTCGCGGGGGTGCTCACCTCCGGCAAAAAGGCGTCGTAAAAGACCAGCGCGCTGTTGAAGGAGAAATTGGCGATGATGAAGAGGATCATGCCCAGCAGGTAATCGCCTTTGCCGGCGAAGAAGAGCAGGGCCGTGGAGGTGATGGTGAGGTAGGTGAAGCCGAAGAGGAATTTCTTTTTGGAGTGGGAATAATCGGCCATCGCGCCCAGGATGGGGGCAGCGATCGCGGCCAGGGTCATGGATAACGAAACTGCCAGCGACCAGTACCATTCACCGCCTTCGGGACGTCCGGAAGCGATGCTGTTCACAAAAAAGACGCTGAACACCACCGTCACCATCACTGTGGTGAAGGCGGAATTGGCGAAGTCGTAGAACATCCAGCCGAGTGAGCTTTTACTCAGTTTCACGCGGTATCCTCCCTAAGTTCCAAACGTTGCAGGCCTGGCCACTGAAGGCAGAGGTCTTCCCTGGGGCTGGCGATGAAGATCTGGTAGCGGTAATCCACGTATTCCGCCACGCGGTGGGCGTGGTCCTTGTCCAGTTCGGCGAAAACATCGTCGAAGAGCAGGATGGGCCGGATGCCTGTGAGGTTCTGGATCAGGGTGGCCTGGATCAGCTTGAGGATGATCACTGTGATGCGTTTCTGGCCCTGGGAGCCGTAGCTTTTAAGGTTATGGCCGTCCAGGCGGAACTCGTAATCGTCGATGTGGGCACCGGCCAGGCTGCGCTGATAGCGCTTTTCCCGGGATTCCAGGGCCACCAGGGTCGCGAGCAGGTGCTCCGCGGTGGCGGGGTAGTCTTCGTGATGGTGGGGCAGATAGGCCACGCGGATGTCCTTCACCTGTTCGGAAACGGCAGGGTAGTGCTGCGCGAAGGCCCCGTTCACCAGGTCCAGATAGCGCTTGCGGTATTCCAGCACCTCCAGCAGCAGGGCGCAAAACTTCGTGTCCCAGGCCAGCTTTTCCTCCCGGGTGTAGGGGCGTTTGAACAGGCTGTTGCGCTGTTCCACCACATGCAGGTATTCGCGCAGGGTGGTGATGTAGGGCGGGTAGATCTGGGAAATGGCCAGATCGAAGTACTGGCGCCGGAAGCGGGGATATCCGCCCACCAGGTTCATGTCTTCCGGGGCGGCGTAGATCACCTTCACGTTCTCGAAGATCCGGCTCAGCTGCTTCACGGGATTGTCGTTTATCTTCAGCAGTTTCCTGCCTTGCTGCCAGCTGATCTGCACCCTAAGGTCCAGACCGGCGTCATCCGCAAACTCGCCGCGCACGCTGAAGAAATCCGTGTTTTCCCGCTTCAGTTCGTCATCGCGGTGAAAGCGCACGGATTTGCCCAGGCCACAATAGGCAATGGATTCCAGCAGATTGGTTTTGCCCCAGCCGTTGGGCGCGATCACCAGATTCCCCTCTGGACGGAGGCTGAAACTGGCGTTGGCGTAATTTCGGAAATTGGCCAGGCTGAGCTGTTTCAGGATCAAGCGCTACGACCGCAGCGGCATCAACAGGAAGGTGATCTTCTGATTTTCAGGCAGCGGTTCGTTGTAAACCATCATCGGTTCTTTGGCGCCGCCCAGCTTGATGCAGACCGTATCGGTGTCGATGGCGTCCAGGATCGCCAGCATATAGCGGAAATTGAAGGAGATGGAAGTCTCGGAGCCGGTGTATTTGAAGGTTTCCACAAATTCCTTGGCGTCGCCGGTATCGCGGTCGCTGGTGTTGATCTCGAAGCGTTCGGAATCGATCTCAAAGCGGATGCGGTTGTTGTCTTCCGGTGCAACCAGGGCCACGCGGCGGATGGATTCCTGCAATTTCTTCTTGTCCACCAGGATCTGGTTCGGCAGATCGGCCATGAAGGCTTTCTGATATTCGGGGTATTTATGCTCGATGATGTTTGAAACGATGGTGAAGGCGCCGTAGGCAAAGACGATCTTATTTCGTTCCATCAGCACCTTCATTTCCTTTATGGAAGAGTCGAAAACCTTTTGCAAAAAGCTCAAAGTCTTCACCGGGATCACCTTTTCCAGCAGTTGCTCGGAAGGCGTGTCCTGGAAGAGGGATTCCTCGCCTTCAGCTTTTTCCTGCTTCACCGGGGCGGTGTTCGGCACCACGATCTCCGCGACCTTGCGTCCGTCGGTGGCGGCCATCAGGTTCGTCTTTTCCATGATCTTCCAGCAGACGCCGGTGAGCACCGCGCGGTTCACGTCGGTGGAAACGGCGAAAGAGGTTTTGCCGATCATGCGGTTGAAGGTCTCAGCGTTCACGGTCGTGGCGTTTTCCAGCTTGGGTTCCGGCAGGATAGGGAACAGGGTGTGGTCGGCGCAGAGGATGTTGAAATCGATCTTGGCGCACTGGATCATCAGCAGGTCCTCGGTTTTCCAGAGGTCGATCACCGCGGGAGGCATCTGCTGGATGATCTCGTTGAAATGCTTGGCGGAAACGGCGATGGTGCCGCCTTCGCTCACGGCGGCGTTGAAACGCACGTCCACGGTTATCTCCAGGTCCGAGGCCGTGATCTTCACCTCGCCTTTGTCGGCGTTGGCTTCGATCAGGTAGTTGGTCAGAATGGGAGAGGTGGTCTTGGCGGATACTATCCCCACCAAGTGCTGGATGTGGTGGACAAGCTCTTTCTGCTCTATCGCTAATCTCATGTCTTCCCCTTGTTTACAGTAATTATATCGTCAGGCCACCAAATTTGGCAATTGGCTGTTTGTCAACTGATTTGTGGACTTGGCATTTTTCCGGTATCGAAGCCAGGGTTCACGCGGCTCTCATTCCGTGAAGGCTTGCACCTTGTAGAATTTGTGGCGTGCCGTGCCAGCGGGGATGCTGTAGTGGGTCTCATAGACCGTAGCCACCGGGGTTTCCGGCCAGTCGGAGGGATCGTCGCTGGCAAAGACATGGTAGCCGCTGTAGCCTGGCAGTGCCGACCAAACAAGGTTCAGACCTGCTGTTCCCGCGGAGATCGCCACCTCCGGCGGGGCGGAGCTCAGGGTGCCAAAACTCCACACAGCGGAGCCGACAGCATCTCCACCCGAGCTGTAAGGGACCACTTTCCAATAATATGTGGCTTCGGAAGCAAGCGGCGCGGAGTGTTCATAAACGGTGGCAACGCCCAGGTTCAGCCCGTTCAGCAGATTGGTGGGAGGGTTGTTGGTTCCCAGATAAAGCTTGTATCCGCTGGGGGATCCTGAAGCCGGCTGCCAGCTGAACTGGCAATCGGTGGCCACGTGGGTGGCCTGATCTGCCGGGCTCAGGTAGCTGGCCGGGAAAGGAACCTGCGCCACTTTGATGTTGTCCAGAAACATGTTGTATCCAGCCGCGCTCACGGCCCGGAAGATCACGTAATAGTCGCCCGCGGCGTTTATCGGCAGGGCGAAGGAGTAGTTTCTCCAGGCGGGAGAGCTTTCCGCTGGTTCCTGCAGCCGGTAGCGGAAGATGGTTCCCAGCAGAGTGGGCGTTCCGCTCAGGCCAGAACTGGAGTTCAGGTACACTTCGATCTTGTCCTGCGCCGTGCTTTGGTTTCCGTCCCGGTACATCCAGAAATTCACCGCGTGGGCGTGGTTGACGGCATCGCTGACCACGATCTTGGGCGTAACCAGCAGCGCTGAACTCCCCGTGGGAGCGATGTCGCTGTAGTAGCGCAGCATTCCGGCCCCGGATTGGGGACTGCAGGTGGGATTGGTTCCAGAGGTAACCCGCGTGAAAGTGTAGCTTCCGGTTTGGGCAGCGCTGGTCCATCCCAGGGGTGGGAAAGTGGTGGCGTCGAAGCTCTGCAGATGGGGGTTCACGGCGAAATCGAATACAGGCGGCCCCAGCCGGAAACTCATGGTGCTGCCGGCGCTGGAGCCGATCTCGCAGATGAACAGGTTTCCGGCCGACCCGTCTTGTAAAAATGGCGTCGGATTGGTTGTTGAGTTGATCGCGGTGCGGCCTGTTTCCAAGCTGTAGTTTGCTGAATTTACGGTGCCATTAACTGTGGTCGTTCCACCCGGCCTGTAGATGTATAGCTCGTCCGGAGGCCCGTCCGCGTTGCCGTTTCCGCAAGAGGTGTCGATGCGGTAAACCAGGATTCCCGAGCCCGGGACCGAGCTTTCAAAGGTGCCTGTTTTCTTGCGGAATTCCACCACGTAATACTGGTTCGGGTTGTTCGAGTTGATCCTGTATGCCTGTCCCGTGGCCGAGGTCAGCGGATTCAGCGTGTAAACCCCGTCGGCGCTGAGGGTGGGGATGGAGGCTATCCAATCACCGTATTTGTATTTCATGAAGGCGGTCATGTGCTGAGGCGGGTTTTGGTCCGAATTCATCAGGTCCCAGGCCCCGGCGGGGGAGATCCCGTTGCTGGTGTAGTGATAGAGGTCGGGCGCGCCCAGGGTGTGGAAAAATTCGTGGCAGATCACGCCCACCCCGCGATCGGCCAGAAAATCCTGAAGTTGGAAATTGAAGTCATAGACCCGTTTGCCGTTGATGTACACATAGCGGTCGTAGAGGGACCAGCGGTGCGGCCAGAGCAGGCTGGCCCACTCTCCGGCGGTACCTTTGACTACAAAGACCACGTTGTCCACCCGGCCATCGTTGTCAGAATCGATGGTCAGACTGCTGGGGATTTGGGCGGAAACGCCGTTTGTGGCATTCTGCAACAAAGTAAATTCTCTAAGCCTCCTTTCCGTGTCCCCATCGTAGCCAGTGGGATTGGTGGTCACGTTGTATGGCTGGAAATAGGCCCGGGGGTGGCTGTCTTGCCAGGAGACCACATAACCTCCCGAGGGGGCGGGATAAAAGTGGGTGTTCACCGTCAGCTGGTTGTAGCTGGCTTGCAGATAGTAGTTTTTCTGGGAATTCGTGGATGAGTTGAACCAGCCGTCATAAACGCTGTTTAGCTGGCCGAATTCGGTTTCATCGGAGAAGCGGATGTAGATCACGAGGTTGTTGATGGTGCCGGTGGTGGGGGCGTCCCGCTCGGCCGGCATGGCAAAACGTTCCTGGCGCTGTTGTTTGTAAAGAGACTCGCTGATGTTGATCCCGGGCTCCAGTCCCTGGCCGCGGGGGTCGTCCCGGCCCGCGATCAGCGTTCCGGCGGCCACGTCGTCGCCGTTCTTCACGGCGTAGCAGAGCCAGCCGGTCTGGGGATCGCGGATGATGGTGAAGCCTTCCGCGTCGTGCAGCCAGTTGTGGAATTCGTCGCCGCTGGCAAAGAGCTCCAACGTGGTTCCGTCAGGCTGGTCAACCTTTACCGCGATCTTGTTGATGTAGGCCGCCTGCAATCCGCAGGACAGGGCCTGAAAGGCCACAATGAAGGTTATGGCGGCAAGCTGGGCAAATCTGTTCACTTCTCGTTCTCCCATATTGAAAACTTTTTCGCATGCTCTCAGATCCGCCATATCCGTCAATGAATTTTCCCGCGCAACCCTCTTTTCCGCAGGGTGATACCGCCTTGTTCCGCCCTTAGCCCCTTCCTGTTCACCTCCCTTTCGCCTCCCGCACACTTCCCGTTGAAAGGGCGGGAACTCAACGGGAGGCGAAAGGGAGGTGAATGGGATGAGGCTAAGGGCGGGTCAACCGGGAAAATTTGGAGATGGCTGGGAACGGTTTATGAAGTTACTTCTACGTTCAAAACAGAGCGATAAAGGTCTCCGATCCGGGCGGTGACGCTGGCGTGGCCGAAATTTCTTACGCAATGTTCGCGGATGGCCTGTGGAGCATAGCTGGTATAACTGGAGCTCATTTTTAGCAGAGCCTCCGCGAGGGCGGAAGGATTCTGTTTGGGAACCAGGATGCCGCAATGCTCGTTCAGGATATCCCTGGGCCCTCCGCAGTTGGTGGCGACAACCGGTTTTCCGCAGGCCAGCGCCTCCGTGATGACCAGGCTGAAGCTTTCGAAACGGCTGGGCATCACAAAGCAGTCGCAGAGCTGATACTGCTCCCGGGCTTGGGTTGGGGTGAGCCTTCCCAGCCACGTGATGTGGTTCAGCAAACCCTCATCCTCCGCCGTTTTCCGGGCCTGGGACAGCAGGGGGCCCGCTCCGCCCCAGAACAGGTGCCAGTCCCGCGCGCGGGATTTCAAAAGCTTCAGCGCCTGAAGCAGATCGGTGGCCCCTTTGTTCGTGCTGACCGTGGACAGGGTAAACAGCCGCAAAGGCCCTTCCGGACGCGGGTTCACCGGGGGCACAAAGAAATCCGTGTCAACAGGGTTGGGTATCACCAGCGCTTCCAAACCGGTTCGGGCCCTGATTTCCTGTTTGAGGTGGCTGCTTACAGCCACGATCCTTTGCGCGGACCGCAGCGGCTCCGTTATCAGCGGTGAAATGGTGCCTCGTTTCAGGAATTCGGGAAAGGGAAAGGGGCCGCTGTGTTCCGTGATGATAAAGGGAACTCCCAGCCTTTCCGCCAGCCGCATGGACACATATCCCGCGGGAAAGGTGACCTGGGCGTGGATGAGGTCGGGTTTATCCGGCAGCTCGATCCTGGGGATCAGGGAGGCGATGTTGCCTTTGGCCACCAGACTGGTCCAGGTTAGGTGCGGAACGCGAAGTTCATTCAGGCCGGCTGCGAGGTCGCGCAGGCCGCGGCGCTGTCCCACTGACCGCAACAGCTTTTGCAGGCTGGCCAGGGGATGCCTAAGGGCCAGTTGATATTCGTTTTGGCCCCAATCAAGCAGCAGAATGTCGGCCACGCCAGCTGCAGCGAGGGCTTTGGCCTGATCCAGAAAGAACTTGCCGGCCAGGGGGTCGCCCCTGTATGGCAGCCAGGAAGGGATGAACAGAACTTTCACGGTTGCGCTTCCGGAGTGCTTGCGGGGCTGGCAGACTGTCCGGTAACGACCTCGTCGATGAGCCCGGCCAGCTTCCGGGCCAGGCTTTGGCGGGAAAACTCAGCGATGAAGCCATGATCCACGCGCAATTCACCCAGGGCCTCGTTTTCCCATTGCCGGTACAGCTCCAGCAGTTTTGCCGCGATACCCGGAAGGTCCTGATGATCGGCGATATAGCCGGTTCCGGCCTGGGTGAGCAGCTCCGCCGCCAGTCCCTGGGGTGGGACGATCGCCAGCACCGGTTTGCCGCTCCGGAGATAGTCGAAGATCTTGCCGGTGAGCACCGAAGCGGTATTTTTCCCCGAGGGGATGTAGAGAAGGAGGGCCGTGGCGCGCATGAGTTCCTTTAGGCTGTCGCGGTAGCTCAGGAAGGGATGCAGGCTCAATATCCGCGCCAGAACCGGATCGGAAGCGTAGCTGCCCAACACGAAAGCGGGGGTGTTTCTGCCGTGGATGTCCACGCGGAACTTCTCCGGATCCAGCTTTCCCGCTTTGACAAGGCCCAGGATCGTCTGCCAGAGAGGGTCCGGCTGCCGCCGATCGTAGAAGCTGCCACAGTAAACGAGGCGGAAAACATCAGTGTCGGATGAGGCCGTGAGCCCTTCGAAATCGCTGTCGTCAAAGCCGTTGGGGATGATGGCGGAGGGGTTGGTTTCCAGAAACGGGTAGTTGCGGCAAAAGTTGTCCCGCATCAACTGGCTCAAATAGGAGATTCCCGCGGCGGCTGAGACAACGCGCGATTCCATCAGCAGTTCCCGGCTCTGGGTGGCCGCGGGGAAAGCGATGTTGATCCGTTCCGGGTTGTTGGTCCATTCGTCGCGGAAATCGCAGATGAAGGGGACTCGGAAGCGGTGTTTGAGCAGCAGCCCCAGCGACAGTGAGGAAGGCGGGCCGGAGGAGATCACGGCCAGGCTGAGCTCCGGATCGCGGCGGACAACCCGGCGCAGCATCCTTTTCGCGAAAGGCCGCCACAGCACCTCGTGATCGGGGATCAGCACCCTTTGCTGGAGGAAGCGGACCAGGGAGTTGAGTTTCAGCCCCCACATGAGCTTGAACAGCCAGGTGGCGTCGGGGCAAAAAGCACGCCAAACCTTCACGCCAGCAGGAATCTCCGCCAGCAGGGTGGGATCCTTGGGATGCCGAATGAGGCCGGTGCGCACGGTGAGCACCTGCACCTGGTAGCCAAGCTGGGTGAGGTATTTAACGTGTTTAAGGCTGCGGAGGGAGGCGATGCCGCCCAGAGGCGGAAAATAGTAGGCGATGAACAGGATGTGCCTGGCAGCTTCTGGCATGGCGGTCAAGACCTCGCGGGGCCTGGGTCCGGTCCTTCCGGAGCCGCGTACATCGCCATCAGCCAGTAGGGCCGGGCAGCCCGTCCCAGCTGTCCCAGCGCGTTCACGGCTTTGGTGAGCAGATTTCTTCGCACCAGGAAATCCCGGCCCTGGCAAGCCGGGCAGGCAAGCGGCACATCGGGCTTGAACCACTGCCGCAAGCGCTGCTGGCGGAATTTCAACAGAGCGGGGGAGAAGTTCCGGTGGGCAGGTCCCAACTCCTTGCTCCAGAGCCGCTGCCAGCCGGTGATGGCGTCCAATCTGGCCAGGTTGAAACTTTGCAGATGGCCATAGGCGTGGAAAATCTGGCCGCAGTTCGCGCAGCGCACCAGCTCCGCGTTCAGCTGTTCCCGGTTCGGAACGGAGAGCAGCAGATATCCGGAGGCGCATCTTTTCAGCTCAGACAGGGCCTGGGCGAGGTCCGCGTCGTTCAGATGCTCCAGCACCTCGTTGCACATCACCAGGTCGAAAGAGCGGTCTGGAAAGGGAATGGCGGTCACCGAGGCAGTCACTTTGGGAGCCTGGACATAAGCCGGGATGCAGGGCGTTGGTGATCACACCGTTGCCGCAGCCGGCGTCCAGAATGCTTTCCACGCCCGCAGGGATGGTCTTGAGCACCTGCTCCAAGCGCAGGGTGATCAGTCCTTCGGGATCGTAGGCGGCCCAGGTTTCAGCAGCGAAAATGTCCATCAGCGCGCCTTCACAAACCTCGTTTTGAGCTGCGCCCAGAGCTTTTGCGCGTAAGCGATGTCATAGGGCAGGATGGCATTGCTCAGTTTTCCCAGGATCACGAACGCCGTAAGATAGCAGAGCAGGGCGACGAACTGGAGGGTCCAGCCGCGGCCAAAGATCCAGAGTGCCGCATAGGCCGGCAGGGCGGAAATTGCAGCCACCAAAGCGGTTTTCAGCAGGGCCTTCAGCGGGAACAGTTCCTTCAGATCCAGCCCCAGCTTGTGGCGCATCCAGTAAAGGTAAACGGCCACGGAAATCCAGGTGACGATCACGGTGGCGATCACCGCCCCCATCATCCCGATCAGGCGCACCAGTATCAGGTTCAGCACCAGGTTCAGCCCCAGCGTGATGATCGAATTGAGCATGATGTAGCGGGTTTTGTGCAGGGCCATGAAGATAATGCCGTAGGTGGCCACGCGCAGGGGCAGATTGAGCAGATAAACCCGGAAAAAGGGCACCGAGCCGAGGTAGGTCTCGGTGTAAAGCAGCGTGATCAGCGGCTGGGCGAAGATCAGTCCCAGGGCGGCGAAGGGGAAGATGATGAGGGCGTTTTTGCGCACGGCGGCGCGATAGACCTCGGTCATTTTGGCCGGTTCAGAACTGATGTGCGGCAGCAGGATGGCGTTCACGGAGTTGTTCAGGATGGCGATGAAAGGCAGTTCCATCGCGCCGATGGAGAACACGGCGTATTGGGCGGGAGTGAAAAAGCCGGAGATCACCAGTTTATCCAGCTGAACGGAGAGCATGCCGATGATGGAGGCCAGGCCCAAAGGCAGGGAATACTGGAAAACCTCGTGGTAAAAGCCGGGATCGAAACTGGCCTTGGTGAGCCAGTGCCGCAGCTGGAACTGCGCGAAGCCCCATTGGAGCAGGGCGGAGACCATCAGGGCCAGAACAATGTGGTAGAGGTTGTGGGTGAGTAGCGCCACGCCCAGGATCAGCACAAAATCGGCCGCCACGCTGAAGAGGGTGAACACCGCCGTTTTGCCCGGCTGCTTGAGGCCCAGCATGATCTGGCTGTAGATCTGGGTGATGAACATGAACAGCGGATAGACGGCATAAAGGATGAGTAGCAGTTCGAGCTGGGGATTGCTGAAGACCCGCGCGATGAAACCCCGCAGCAGAAAGATGGCCAGGCCGAAAACGAAGGCCAGGGCGCTCACCAGATTCACCGCGCGGCTGATGAATTCGCGCTTGGAATCGATATGCCGCAGTTTGGGCAGAAAGTAAAGCACGCTTTGGGGAATTCCCAGCAGCAGCAGGGTGGAAAAAGTGCTGTAGATCAGGAAGAGCTGACGGTAGGAGCCCAGCTCCGCGGGCACCAGGATCCGGGCGAGAATGATTCCCACCAGCGATTTGAGGCCGAAGCGGATGAACTCCACAGAGGTAAGCAGGCCGGCCTGTTTGCTGCGGTCCGTGCTCATGGCACCAACTCCGGCAGCGATACCGGGATCACATACTCAAAGCGGTCCAGATCGCGGTAGAGGCTGATCAGGTAGGTGCCCGGCACGATCTGCGCGCCGTTGGCCAGCACTCCGTTCCAGTGGTCCTGATTCAGCCCTTTCAGGTAAAAGCGTTCCCGCCGGTAATGCACCCGGTCGAAGGGATCCCTCAGTTCCAGCGTCCATCTGCCTTCCAGCGGCACCAGCAGTTCCAGCGAGTAGAGCCGGCCTTCGCCGTGCACCTTCACGTCCGCCGCGAACCTTGTTCTGGCGGTGCTTTCGCCCAGGGGGTCCAGCGCGGCCAGTTCAGCGACCAGCTCATCGGAATAGGCCACCCGGGAAAGATGCTGCAGAGCGCTGTCCTTGAGCAGGCCGTCGTAACTGAAGAGGGCGATGCCGGCAAAGCCGCGCCTGCGGATCTCTCCTATCCTTTCCGCCACGTCCAGGATGTTGTAGTTCCAGGCCAGGGTGCTCGGGGCCAGCGATGCGCCGTTGTCGTTCCAGGCACGGACCCCCATCACGATCCGCTCGCTGAGGTCGGTTTCAGCCGCGGCGTCCAGGTTATCGCGGAATTTGGCGATATCCGCGGCGTAGTTCATGGGGCAGACGTAATCCACCAAACCGCGTTCCAGCCAGTCTTTCCAATCCTGGGCGTAATAGCGCGCGGCGCTGGCCGGGTCCGGCATCACGGCGGCGCTGAAGATCAGGCTGGGTGAGACCTCATCCACCAGCTGGCGGAGCTTTTCCACCAGGGAGGTCACCTGCAGGACGCGCCACTCGTTCCAGTCCAGGTTTTGCGGGACCTTGACGTCGTTGTAGCGGCTCATGGAAATGGGGTGGTAGCCCAGGCTGGAATTGGGATAGCGGATGTAATCCAGATGCAGCCCGTCGAGCTCGGGATAGCCGCTGAGCAGGTCGCCGGCCACGTTCAAAATATGCTCCTGCACCGCTGGGATGCCCGGATCGATGAAATGGCCGGAGTTTTCCGCGGCGGAGGGGCGCATCAGGTTGCGGTCGAAGGTGATCCAGTCACGGTGGTTGCGGTAAACATAGTTTCGCTGCATCAGTTCCGGATCGGCAGGGGTGGCGTTCAGCACAACGATCCAGGCGTGCACACGGAGGTTGCGTTTGTGGGCTTCGCGCAGGATCAGCTCCAGGGGATCGAAGCTTGCTTCGTCCAGCACGTGGCTGCGGTATTCGGGATTGGGATAGGCGTCGCGTCGCCGGTTGGTTTGATACAGGGCGTCCGCGCGATAGCGGACCTCGACATAGATGTCCGTCTGCTGCGAGGCGGCGGCGCTGGCAATGAAGGCGTCCACCCGCTCCGGGGTGTTCATGCTCCAGGGCAGCACCCAGATGGCGCGCACCTCCGGAACCTGAGCGCCAAGGCAAAGCGCCAGGCCCGCCAGGACCAGAATCAGCATTACCTTACGCACCGGGTTCCCCATCAGGCCTCACTGTTCTCACTCCCACGTCCGCCGCTCCGTCTTTGAGCCTGAGAGTAAGTTCGTCCCCGGGGCTAAGTTCCTTCGCGGAGCTCACTATCCGGCTACCGTGGGTGACCAGGCTGTAGCCGCGCTCCAGCACGCTCAGCGGAGAGAGGTTGCGCAGATTCAGCTCCGCTCTTTCCAGCCGGTTTTTGACCTCCATCAGCCGGGCCTGGCCCTCGGTTCCAAGGGTGAGTCGCAATTCACCCAGGCGCTGGCGGAGGATCTGAAAGTTCAACCTCAGCTGGCCCTGCATCTCTTGCAGGGCCTGGCTTTGGCGCAATTGGGCCCGCTGGATGGCGCTCTGGATGCGGGAACTAGACCGGAGCAGGTCCATGGCCGCGGTGTCCACCCTTATCTGCAGGCTCTGCCACAGCTTTTCGGGGTGATAGCGCTCCAGGCTGAGCTGCAGTTCGCCCAGGCGGCGCTTGTTGCTTTCGGTGGACCTGGATAAGATCAGGCCCAGCCTGCCGGCCAAAGCTGTAAGATGGGCCTGCATGTCCTTCTTGTCGGGCACGGCCAGTTCGGCGGCGGCGGATGGTGTGGGTGCCCTGAGGTCGGCCACGAAATCCGCTATGGTGAAATCGATCTCGTGCCCCACGGCGGAGATCACCGGCAGGCGCGAAGCGAAGATGGCGCGGGCCAGGGCTTCGTCGTTAAAACAGAAAAGGTCTTCCTGCGAGCCGCCTCCGCGGGTGAGGATGATCAGGTCCACCTCGTTGCCGGCGTTGAAATACTCAAGGCCTTCGATCAGGCGCGGGGGCGCCTCCGGACCCTGCACCAGAGCGGGATAAACGCAAACTTCGGCCGGCCAGCGGCGCGCGAGGATGTTCAGAATGTCTTGCAAAGCCGCCCCGGTGGGGGAGGTGACAATGCCGATCCGCTGCGGGAAAGGTGGCAGGGGTTGTTTATGCTCCGCCTCGAAGAGCTCTTCCGCCTGCAGCTTGGTTTTCAGCAGCTCGAACTGCCGGGCGAGGTCGCCTTTGCCGGCCAGTTCCATGCTCTGGACGTTCAGATTGTAATATCCGCCTTTTTCATACACGGTCAGGCGGCCGAAGCAGACCACCTCCATCCCCTCTTCCGGAGCGAAACTCAGGTTGAGGTTGGCGTAGCGGAAATAGGTGCAGCGCAGGGTTGCGTTGGGGTCTTTGAGATTGAAATAGATGTGGCCGGAACCGTGGCGGGTGAAGTTGCTGATCTCGCCGCGCACATAGAGCGGCTCGATCTGCGTTTCCACCACCTGCTTCAAGTGCCGGGTTATCTCAAAAACGCTGAATACGATCAGATCATCCATGAAAAGCCATTAAATCCGGGCGCGGATATTTGTCAATGCCCGGCTGTGCTCAGTGCAGCAGCACCACCTTTCTGTTCACCGCTCTTCCGTTTTGCTCCAGACGGATGAAGTAGAGGCCGGAAGCCACCCTGTGCCCCTGCCGGTCCTTTCCGTTCCAGGCCAGTTGATGTTTGCCGGCGGGAAGTTCGCCTTCCGCCAGGACGGCCACTTTCTGGCCACGTAGATTGTACACGGCCAGCGAGACCGGGCCTTTGCCGCCCACATCAAAAACCAGTTGGGCGCTGTCGCGGAAAGGATTGGGGTAAACGGCCAGCTCCAGACTGGCTGGGGGAAGGGGTTTGGACCTGTCCGGAAGCGGGTTGTAGCGCCGCTCGGTGAGATGAACGTTCACGGACTTCGGGTTTTCCGGAGTGCGTACCTGCAGCCAGTAATAGTCGTTGGGATTGATGACGCTGGAATTGGCTTCCCAGGTGGTCCAGGGCGTCCATTCGATCAGGCCCACGTTGTCGAACAGCGCCTGCGTCTGACCGGAGGCGGAGCCTGTGCAGGTGAGGCGGATGTCGTAATACCAGGCGTTGGCGGGGAAGGTGACTTCCTGGTGATACCAGGCCCAGTCAGTATTGCCGTCGATGTCGGCGGTGAGGGACACGCTGCCCAGCAGGTATCCCGTGCGGCTGTTGTAGTAGCGCAGCAGAATGTTGGCGGCGGTGGCGTTCACCGTCTTGATCCAGCCGTGGAGGATGTACTTTTTTGTATTGTCATACAGCTTGCAGCGGTTTTTGATGGTGGCCGTCCTGGTCTGGCCGGCGGGCGGGGCGATCAGGGCGC
This sequence comes from Candidatus Cloacimonadota bacterium, assembly GCA_020532085.1. NCBI lineage: Bacteria > Pseudomonadati > Candidatus Cloacimonadota > Candidatus Cloacimonadota bacterium. The sequence goes on from JAJBAV010000002.1 coordinate 71,759, forward strand.
TGCGGGCGCCGTCAAAAACGTCGGTGGTGGACCATGCCTCCACATCCCAGAGGGAGGAGCCCTCGTCCTCGAAATTGCCGTACCAGATGGCTTCGGCGCCCAGCCTGTAATCCGCGCTGCCCACGGGTTCGATGGCGTTCACGGCGCTGATGCTGCCGTAGCGCGGAAGTTTCAGCGGTTTGGAAACGTTGCCCTGGCCTGTCACCGGTTCCAGCAGCAGGTTGTAGGTGTAGGGGTGGCTGCTGGTTTGCAGCTGGCTGTCATCGACCACCACGCTGGCAGACATGCGGTTGTTGTCCACCATCACCAGCGTGTTCAGTTCCCGGCTGCGCATGGCCAGATAGTCCAGGATGTGGATCCCCAACTGCCCGGTGGCGGGTTTGGGGATGTAGCCGTCGATGTAAATGGGGTGGACCAGAAAGTTCGAGAAGCCGCTGTGATCGGCGTCAGCGGAGAAGATCAGCGAGGGCATGGTCTCGGGATAATCGAGGTCGAAAACGAAGTTGCCGAGGGAATGGGCGATCACTTTGCCCTGGTAAACTTCGAAACCCTGGATGATGTGGGGATGGTGCACCACCACGAGGTCCGCGCCGGCATCCACAGCCCAGTGGCGTATGGCGATATCCCAGAGGTGCGGAACGTCTGTTTTGGGCGCGTAGTCTTCATCCTGGTCGTCGCCGAGGAAAGGATTGGCTGCTTTGTCGTAGCCGGAGCCGGGAGTCAGAGAATACTCGCTTCCACCGTGCATTTCCACGATCTTCAGGTCGGCCACGTCATCCACGGCGTTCAGTTGCTGCTGGATGTAATACGGGGTCATGTAGGCGAAGCCGGGTTTGTTGTAGCCCGCCTGCAGATAGGGTTGGGCGTTGTTGTACTGGCCGGTGCGGTCGCTGCTGGCCAAAAAGGCGAGGTTGAGCCCGCTGCGGTTGATGAAGGAAGGGGTGTAGGCCTGGTAGGAATCGATGCCCGCCCCGCTGTGGACGATGCCATTCTGCTCCAGCACGCCAAGCATCTGGTCCAGGCCGGCCCAGCCGTAATCGAGCACGTGGTTGTTGGCCAGGCTCACCCTGTCGATGCCTGCGTAAACCAGGCCGCTCACGTTGTCCGGGCTGCCACGGTAAACCACGCTCTTGGTGGGATGCGGGCTGCCCTGGTTGGTGAGCACCACCTCCAGATTGGCCACCGTGAGGTCGGCCGCGTTGCCCAGCAGGTTCAAAGTCGGTTCAAAGATCGCGTTCACGCCCTGGGTGGGGATGATCCCGCCGGCATATTCATAGCGCCGGGCCAGCATGATGTCACCCACAAAGTTGATGCGCAGCGGCAGGGAGTCGTCTCCGGGGTCCACTCCCACCAAGGTGGAGCCCAGCCCCCATCTGCTGGTGGGATCAGTTACGCGCAGCGTTGCCCGGTAAGGATGCCCGTCCTGCACGGTGTAGAGATGGTAGGGATTGGCCTCAGTGCTGCCTAGGCTGTCGCCGAAATCCCAGTGATAGAGGAAGCTGTCGCTGTCGGGATCGCTCACCTGGGATGTGAACTGCACGCCCACATCCCTTGCTCCGTAAGCGTTTGCCCCCTGCCAGGTGATCTGGTGCGAGACCACCACCGCGGGGGCAGCCCCCAGCTCGTCGGAGATGTTCCAAATGGTATCCAGCCACAGGCTGCGGTTGGCCACACCGTCCAGATCGTTGATGTAAACCAGGCTGGTGATCACGGGCAGATAGTCAAAAAAGGCATACCAGTCGTCGGCGATGGGAAGGCGGAAAGTAATCCAGACCCCGTTGGGGAAAGCGCCCTGATAGACTGGCACCCAGGTTTCGATATCCAGGGTGAGGGTACCGGAAAAAGAGTAGAAGAGTGTGTGCGTGCCGTCGGAAAAGCCGATGCCCTGAACTTTGGCGCCGGAGGAGGTTTTGGCCGCCACCTGCCAGACCGCGCCGGAATCCACCGCCACGGGGGTGATCAGCTGTTGCTTCCAGGTGTTGCCGGTCAATTGGAGGGCCCAGGCGCTGCCCTGATGGGTGTCGCTGTTGGTCAGTTGCCAGGCGCTGGGGTTAACGTCCTCATCCAGCCAGGAAAGCAGGCTCACGCTTCCGCTGTCGAAATCCTCGATCACCGAAAAGCGTGCGGAGAGCGGCATCCAGGCCAGAATGGCCAGGAGCGTCCAAATGCCCGTTCTGATCCTGTTATTCATGCCACACCTCCTTTGTTTGAAAAAGGGAGCCCCGTTTCCGACGCTCCCCGCAAGTTGCTAATTGGCAGCCAGGCCCGCGGCCAGGGCCCGCAGATTCGCTTCCACGATCTGCTCGCCCTTGCGGCTGAAGCTGTCCGTTATGGCTTTGCCCAGTTCCTCCGCGCTGAAACCCAGATGGGTGGCGGCGGCTCCTAGCATCACGATATTCATGGCCCGGGGCGCCTTCACCTCTTTGGCGATGCTGTCTGCGTCGATCAGCACGTGCTTTTGCACCTTGCGGATCTCGGCGTAAACAGCTTCGGCGTCCGGGTAGTTGCTTATGTTTTTGAAGGGGGTCATATTGGCGATCAGCCAGCCGTCGGCAGCCAGATAGGGCAGGTAGCGCAGGGCTTCCATCGGCTCCACGGAGAGGATCATGTCTGCCTTGCCCAGGGGGATGAGGTCGCTCCAGATGGGCGCGTCAGAGAGTCGGAGGTGCGATTGGACGTCGCCGCCGCGCTGGCTCATGCCATGCACTTCGGCCTGTTTGAGGTGCCAGCCGCGATTGAGGGCGGCCGCACCCAGGATGGTGGCGATGGTCAGGATGCCCTGTCCGCCCACTCCGGCGAGGATGATGTCCTTTTTCATTGCGGCTTCTCCAGTTTGTTCTTTTTCATCAGGGTCTGAATGCATTCGCGGCGCGGGATCACCACGCTCACGCCCTCGTAGGCAAGCTCTTCCTTATATACGCTTACCATCTCATCCCAGTTCATTTTCAAGGGTGTGAACACGCGGATGTGTTCCTTGGCCACGCCCAGGCCCAGGCAGATCTGTTCCAGCTTGCCAAAGCCCGTGTAGTCCTGTCCGCCGGTCATGCCGGTGGTGGAGTTGTCCAGGATCACGATCATCACGTTGGAATTTTCGTAAACGCAGTCCAGCAGCCCGGTCATCCCGGAATGCGAGAAGGTGGAATCGCCGATCACGGCCACGGCGGGATACAGCCCGGCATCCGCGGCGCCTTTGGCCATGGTGATGCTGGCGCCCATGTCCACGCAGGAATTGATGGCGTTGTAAGGCGGCATGAAGCCCAGGGTGTAGCAGCCAATGTCCGAAAACACGTGGCCGCGGCCAAACTCTTTCAGAGCTTCGTTCAGGGCCTGATAACTGTCCGCGTGGGGGCAGCCGACGCAGAGCGCGGGCGGCCTGGGGCTTACCACTTCCGGAACAGCGGCGCCGATGGTATCCGGCAGATTCAGGGCCTGCGCAACTTTGTTGGGATTCAGTTCGCCATCGCGCGGTATGGTGCCGTCCAAACGGCCGTGGATGGGCTTTGTGCCGCTCCAGGCCAGGCCTTTGATCCTCTCTTCCACCAGCGGCATGCCCTCCTCCAACACCACCAGCTTGCCGCAGCTTTCATAGAGGCGGTGCAAGGCTTCCGTGGGCAGCGGATACTGGCAGATCTTCAGCACGGGATGGGGGATGGGCTGGCCGCCGTATACCTCACGGAGATAGTTGTAGGCAAGGCCGGTGGCCACGATCCCCAGGGAATGGTCATCCGCTTTCAGATTGAGTGAGTTGAAGGGTGAGACGGACGCTTCGTTCACCAGATCAGGCTGGATCTCGATCAGGTGTTTGTATTTCCGGCGCGCGAAAGCCGGCAGCAGCATGAACTGGAAAAGGTCCTCCGGTTTCTTCATCCCGTTCTGGGGCAGGGGTTCACGCGTCTTCACCCCGCTGCGGGAGTGCGAAAGCCGGGTGGTGAGACGCAGCAGCACCGGCAGATGGTATTTCTCGGAGAGCACGAAGGCGTGGAAGGCCATGTCGTAGCATTCCTGCTGGTTCGAGGGCTCCAAAACCGGGATCATGGCGAACTTGCCGTAGAAGCGGGAATCCTGCTCATTCTGCGAGGAATGCATGCTGGGATCGTCCGCCGAAACCACCACCAGGCCGCCGTGGGCGCCGGTGAAGGCCGAATTCATGAAGGGATCCGCCGCCACGTTCAACCCCACGTGCTTCATCGTAACCAGGGCGCGTTTGCCGGCATAACTCATCCCGATCGCAGCTTCCATGGCCGTTTTTTCGTTTGAGGACCAATTCCGGTGTACCTTTCCGGCCTCGGCCTGTTTGCTGCGCTGCACGTATTCGATGATCTCCGTGCTGGGCGTGCCCGGATAGCCGTAGAATCCGCTGATCCCGGCATCCAGAGCGCCCTGCGCCAGGGCTTCGTCGCCCAATAGCATCAGTTTTTCCATATCTGGAACTCCTTTATCTTATGTTTTTGATCTCAAATCTTGGCTGGCAAAGCGCTTGGAACTATAGGCAACTCCCTGTGCGTGAGCATCTTGTCTTTTTTGCCATGGTGTTTGGAAACGCCAAATCAGTCAAGCAATAATTCGTGTCCCAACCTGTGGCGATCCAAACACATTGCATTTATATCGGCAATTCTGAGAGATCTCAGCCAAGCCAAATTTTCGCTTGACAACAATTCATGCCCCAGATTAGGATGGATCTTATCATATCAGGACGCAAACCATGGATATGATCATGCGACAACAGCACAGATTTTCATGCATCTGATAATGGGAGGTAGATAATGAGATCAAGCAAGTTACGAGTATTGATCCTGGTCACATTGTTAACCGGGCTTGTGTTGGCAGGCTGCCACCTGCTGACGGATACAGAACAAGTGTCCAAGCCGGTCTTCAGTCCTCCCGGAGGAACTTATAATAATGTGGTTGAAGTTGTTATAACCACAGCCACTCTGGGCACGACCATCCTGTACACCACCGACGGCAGCGATCCCAACTCCAATTCTCTCGTGTACAGTGGTCCAATCCACGTTGCACAAACCACAACCCTGAAAGCCAAAGCCTACAGAAGCGGCCTCCAGGACAGCGCCATCGCCACAGCGAACTACACCATCGAACTGCCACCTCCACCTGAGAATTTTGTCTTTGTGCCCGGCGGCACCATCTATCCTACAACTGGCATCTACACCGATGGGCTCACTGTTCCATCATTCTACATCGGCAAACACGAGCTTACCAACGCCGAGTGGAACGCGGTGATGGGAACCGGCGGAGGGGACGATTATCCCCATGCCTATGTAAGCTGGTTTGGCGCCATCGAATACTGCAACCGGCGCAGCCTGATGGAGGACCTGCCTCCCTGCTACAGCTATCTGGATTACGGCAGCAACCCCGACGACTGGCCTTCCGGATGGAACACCGACATCAACAATCATCTGAACGTCTCCTGCGTCTGGACCGCCATCGGCTACCGGCTTCCCTCTGAAGCTGAGTGGGAGTATGCTGCCCGGGGTGGATTGCAGACGCATGGCTACACCTACAGCGGTAGCAATGACCTCGATCTGGTGGGCTGGTATTCTGGCAACAGCAGCTACACATCACATCCCGTGGGACAGCTTGCTCCCAACGAACTGGGGACCTACGACATGAGCGGAAACCTATGGGAATGGTGCTGGGATCGCTACTCGCCAACAAGTTCCGGCCGTGTGCCTCGCGGCGGTAACTTCAGCTACTATGCCTGCGGCTGCACCGTTTCGTATCGGATCGACTACTACGCTACGTACAGCGGCTGCAGCATAGGCTTCCGCATCTGCAGGGTTTCCCCTTGATTTTTGGGTTTTTCCCTTATTGCCTTTTGCAGGCTACAGAGCGCAGGGAAGCAGATCCGAGGCGGAAATGAACCTGGGGGTGCAGGGGGATTTTTCCCCTGCCCTCCGCATTTACGGAACACCGGATTCATCCGGTCGGTCCACCAGATTCATCCTGATACCGGAACACCGGATTCATCCGGTCGGTCCACCAGATTCATCCTGATACCGGAACACCGGATTCATCCGGTCGGTCCACCAGATTCATCTGGTTTTTGAAATGAGGGAACTTGTTTCATGTGTGGCGCACTCCGCTTTGCGAAATTTGATCCGCACCGGATGAATCCGGCGTTCCGACCGGATAAATCCGGCGTTCCGACCGGATGAATCCGGTGTTCCGTTGAGAGGTAGCTTATCATATGTTTGGCACGCTCCGCTTTGTGAGATCCGGTGTTCCGGGGACTGGCAGCTCAGGAATAGCCTGTGCTATGGTGTGACAGATGCAATACACCCTACTTTACAAACGCAAACTGCCGCACTTCCAACCCCGAGGCGGCACATTCTTCATCACGCTGCGTCTGGCGTTTGACATTCCGGAAAAGTATCTGCAGGCTTTGAACAGATACCGCGAATCGCTGCGGAAAAACCATGCCAAGCCTGAGGATGTGGCCCTAAGCAAAGAAATCATCAAGAAGAAGGTCTTTGCCTTTGAGGACGATCTCTTTGACAAATGCGGGGATGGGGTCACACTGACCAATGATCCAGCGGCTGGGATCATCCAGAATAAACTGCTGGAGATGAACGGTGACCTCTTATATCTTTATGCCTTCACGATCATGCCCAATCATGTGCATATGCTGATCCGGCCTTTGCTGCGCGAGGGAGTGCAGGTCAGCATGTCGAACATCATCAAACAATTCAAAGGATCCACCGCCCGCCTGATCAATCTGTCGATGCACCGCGAAGGACAGCTCTGGTTCCGGGAATACCATGATCATTGGGTGCGCAGCCAGCAGGAACTGATCAATGTGATCGAGTATATCAGGAACAATCCGGTGAGGGCTGGTCTGGTGAAGGAGGCCCGGCAGTGGCATTGGACTTGGCTGAATCCCGAGCTATGGCAGGAGGAATGACCGGAACGCAGCATTGATCGAACACCGGAACAGTGGATTCATCCTAATACCGGAACAACGGATTTATCCGGTCGGTCCACCAGATTTATCCTCACACCGGAACACCGGATTCATCCGGTCGGTCCACCAGATTCATCTGGTTTTCGAATTGAGGGAACTTGTTTCATGTGTGGCGCGCTCCGCTTTGTGAGATCCGATGCGCACCGGATAAATCCGGCGGTCCGACCGGATAAATCCGGTGTTCCGCAGCCAAATCCGCCCAGAATTCCCATCCCGCTCCCAATATCAATACGGTATCAATACGGAATCAATACGGATTTCATCCGTAATGATTCCGTATTGATACCGTATTGATATTGGGAGCGGTGGGAGGGAGATCTTTGGAAAATGGCTAAACGCCCAATCACATTTGGGAAATGGGCGCGAAGCTTTTACGGTGGAGGGGACAGGGTCCGTGGTCTGAAATTGCCAGAAGATGCGCGGCGGTGCCGTAACCTTTGTGTTGGGCAAAGCCGTAGAGCGGATACTGGGGATCGTAGCCGGCCATGAGGCGGTCCCGGTGAACCTTGGCGAGGATGGAAGCGGCCGCGACGCAGGCTGAGAGAGCATCTCCGCGGATCAGGCACCTGGCCGGACAGGGCAGGCCAGACGGCATTTGATTGCCGTCAACGAGGCAAAGACCGGATGGCGCGGCGAGGGCGCAAACCGCTTCCCGCATGCCTTTCAGCGTGGCCAGGAGGATGTTGTGGGCGTCGATCCAGGCGGCGTCAACTTCCACGATGTGGAAGGCCACAGCGGTGGCGGTGATCTGCGCGAACAACTGCTCCCGGCGTTTGGGTGAGAGTTTTTTGCTGTCGTTGATTCCTTCGATGGGACGCGAGTAATCCAGCGCCACGGCGGCGATCACCACCGGTCCGGCCAGGGCGCCGCGTCCGGCTTCGTCCACCCCGATCAGGCGGCCTTGAGTTCGCGGCAGGGCCAGGTCGTAGGCGAAGAGGGCGCTCACAGCGGTTTTTGAAGCAGGAAGAAGAGGCGGAAGTAGCGGTTGTCGAGGTCGTTGCCGTCGCGGGAAAGCAGATTGGGCCTGGTATCCGGGGCGAAGATGGCCTTGAGCTGCAGTTTGGAGGCGGCGCAGAGCTCAATCAGTTCTGAAGTCCTGTACACACGCTGCACGTGGCGTTCCTCAAAGCGCTCATAGGCGTTGAGGTTTTTGCGGAAAAGGAAGAAATGCGTGATCTGGCGGTAGGTGAGAGGTTCGTAGCTGGAGATCTGGATCAGATAACCGTCGCGGACGCGGTTGAAGGAAGTGGTGTCGCAGAAATTTTCCAGGCTGTTGTGGAGGGTGGAAATGTCGAAGATGAAGGTCCCGCCGGGATTAAGGGCAGCATACGCGTTGGTTAGCAGTTGGGCGGCCTCGGCTTTTTTCACCAGGTAGTTGAAGCTGTCGAAGAGGCAGAAGACGAGGTCGTAGCCGCCACCGGGGATGGGATCGGTGAGGGAATTGAGGAAGAGGGAGGGTTTGAAGGGCTTGCTTTCAGCGATGTGCAGCATGTAGGGCGAAAGGTCGCAGGCATCCACCTCAAAGCCTCTAAAAACCAGGATCTCAGACGCGTTGGCAGTTCCGCAGGCCAGTTCCAGAATGCGTTTGGGGGCTGTTCGCGTCACGCGCTTGTGCCAGGACAGGATCAGGTCCACCCACTGCTCATAATTCACGTGGGACATGTAAGAATCGTAATACTGCGCGAAGAGGGAATAGGAGGCCTGATACGCGGAGGGAGTTCCGGGACTGTTTCCTTCAGTGTTTTCCGCGGCTTCGGCCCCGGCCTGGCGCAGACGGTTCAGGGCGGCCAGAAAGTCCACCTTTTCTTCATCCAGGGCGAGGTTTAGCGCCTGCCGTCCCCGCCAGTGGTGGCGGACCGTGAACGAGGCCAGGCTGGAGTGGCAGACAGCGGAGACCAGATCGTGGTTGCGGGTGCAGAGCAGCTCACCGTAGCAGGCGCGGCGGTAAGCGTCAAAATCCACGTAGATGCTGCCGTCTTTCGGTGAGCCCAAAATGGGAACCTCAGCGCGGAGGATGGCCGGATGGCGATCCAGGGCCTGGCAGAGTTCGTCGATCCGCGCCGTGAAACCCTCATCCAGCGCGCTCAGATCGGCCAAAGAGAGGCCGGCGCTGTCGTAGAGCGTAATGGATGAAGTTCCGGTGGCACGGGCCCAGCGCTGCTGTGTGCCCAAGCTGGCGAAGCAGAGCTCCGTGATCCCTGCCGTGGCGACAAATTCCTCCATCGCGGCAACAGGATCCGCCCCTGAAAAAGCTTGGGGCAGGAAGGCCGGATGTTCGGGCAGTTCTTCCGAGTCCTCTTGTCCGGCGTAAAGATAGTGCCAGCGCGATCCGGCGCGAAAAGGAAAGAATTGCCAGATCGCGGCAAGTTGCTGGCGCTCCCAGCGGGTGAGGGCGATCACGGCGAGGTCGTTCAAGGCTTCAGAGCAGTTTGTCGCTGGCGCCGGGGCGGGTGAGCGGGGTTTGGGCCGCGCACAGCGGGCAGGCATCGGCGTTAAAGACGGGAACGTCCATCTTCAGCAATGATACGAAGGGGCAGCCGAAATCCGCCGCGCCGCCGGAGCGATCCACGATCCCGGCTACGGCTTGGACCTTGATCCCGCGCTGGCTGAGGCAGTCGATCACCTCGCGCACGGAACCGCCGGTGGTGATGATGTCCTCGATCACCACGGCCTGTTTCACCCCAGAGAGGTCAAAACCGCCGCGGATGGTCATCTGGCCGTCCTTGCGCTGGCTGAAGACGAAGTTTTTGCCCAGCAGCCGGGCCACTTCGAAAGCCAGCACGATCCCGCCGTAAGCGGGGCCGGCCACGGTGTCGAATTCATAGGGTTCAAGGAGTTCAGCCAGCAGTTCGCAAACTTTCAGGGTGGCCGCAGGATCCTGCAGCAGCCTGATCTTTTCCACGTAGGTGCCGCTGTGTTTCCCGGAGGTGAGCAGAAAGTGGCCTTCAAGGATGGCGCCGTTGGCGATGAGAATGTTCCTAACCTCAGGCGTGTTCTGCTGTTCGGCCAGAAGTTCCCGGGCGCGGGTCTCGTCACCGGAGCCCACCTGCAGTTCGATGTCGAATTTTCCCGGCAGGATGCCCGGCAGCATGGAGTAAACGAGTTCGTTTTGCAAAAAGGCCTGAATGCCTTTGTCCGCGAGGAATTCGCGGGCGAGGTCGGCTTCAAAGTTATCTCTGAACCTGGCGATGGTTACGAGCACGGGATCCATTGTTGCTCCTTACATTGAGGTGGTTGAGGCCAGATAGACCAGCACCATGATGGTCTCAAAAACGATCTCATAGTCGTCAGCCGTGAATTCGAGGGTGCGTCCGTCGAGGCGTTTTGTGTATGGCATCAGGGCGGCCTGGTCGGCCATGGAAGTGTGGTTGAACTCGATCCTGAGGGTGATGGGGGCTTCGAACCTGTACAGTGGAAGGCTGGCACTGTCTTTGGCCAGGGTGTTCAAAACGGCCGCGCGGGTGCACTCATCCACGGCCAGGCGTGAATAGTTCTTGGCGGAAAACTTCGCCACAGCCTGCTTCGTGGCCACAAATTCCAGCCAGGGCAGGGGACCTGCCAGTTCGGTTTTCAGGGCTTCGTCTCCGGAAACCAGGGTCACGGGGATGTTCTTGTAACCCGCGAAGGCAGCGTTGATGAGGGCTTCGCTCATCTTCTGGCCGTTGATCCAGATGTTGTGGATGCGGCTGTTGGAATAGGTGTGGTCCATGTTGCCGCGCAGGGCACCGGTGCCGCTGTGGTAGCCGAGCAGCCAAACCTGGCTGTAATCCGCGCTGAGCTCCGGCATCATGTAGCGGGGCCGGGGACAGCCGGAGATCAGGTTGATCCTGGCATCCAGCTCGGTGATCCCATAGTCCAGGTTGTCGCCCGCGCTGTGGGAATCGGCAATGGTGATCTCTTCAATTTTAGAAGCCTGGGGACTGCCCAAAGCCGCTGACAGTGCGGTGGTCACGTGTTGGGTGATGCATTTGCGCACGGCCGGGCGGTCGGTTTTTTCCTGTTCCCAGTTGAAGGTTCCGGGCATGCCTTCCATGTCGATCGAGATGTAAATTCTCATGTTTGTTCCTTTTTGGCGATCGCCTTGGCCAGTTCCGCCGCCACTTTCACGTTGGCGCGGAGCAGCGCCAGATTGGCACTTACGGAACCACCTTTCGTGGCCTGGGCCAGAAAGTCAAGCAGAAAAGGCGTGAGCGCTTTTCCTCCGATCTCGTGAAGTCGGGCTGCCACCAAAGCCTGATCGATGAACGCTTCCATTTGCGGGGCGGGAATGCTGTCCGCGGCAGGGATGGGATTGGCGATGAGCAGGCCTTGGCCACCCAGGTCCAGATGGTTTTTCCAGAGCCGGGCGAAATCCTCCGCGCTGTCGATCCGGTCGATGCCGAGGTCGCTCTGGGCCGTGTAGAAGAGGGGAAAGCTGTCAGTTTGCCAGCCCAGCACAGGAACGGCCAGGGTTTCCAGATATTCCAGCGTGGCCGGAACGTCCAGGATGGCTTTGCAGCCGGCGGAAACCACCGCCACGGGAATCGACGCGAGGGCGGTCAGATCGCTGGACACGTCCAGGGTGTTCTCCCAGCCGCGATGCACGCCACCGATCCCGCCGGTGGCGAAGATCCGGATCCCGGCCAGCGCGGCCAGTTTCATGGTGGCGGAAACCGTGGTCCCGCCGCTGTGGCCGAGGCTGAAGGCCAGGGGCAGATCGCGCGCGCCAAGTTTGAGAAAGGATCCCGGCCGCTTAAGCAGGGGAGTGATCTTATCGATGAGCTCTTCGTCCACTCCCACTCGCGCGGTACCGTTCAATACAATGATCGTGGCCGGGGTCACCCCCGCGTTCACCAATATCTCTTCCAGAGACCTCAGCACAGCCAGGTTCTGCGGCCAGGGCAGTCCGTGCGTGAGCACCGTCGATTCCAGCGCCACCACCGGCCGGCCTTTCGCCAGCGCGGAACTTACCGCCGGGGACAGGGCCAAATCATCCATAGATCTGGGCATGATTTCCTCCACATACAAAAATGGAATCAATCTTTACTCTGGCATAAGGGCAAGGATTGATTCCGTGTTTTGTTTCAGGCACTGTTGAGCTAAAGCTCGGTGTATTCTTTCCTGTCCTGAAGTTTCACCACTTCCACCTTCATCACGCCGGCCGCGATCATGCCGATCTCTTTGGCCGCGCCGAAGGAGAGGTCGATATCCCGTCCGCGTTTAAAGGGACCGCGGTCGGTAACGCGAACGATCACGTTCTTGCCGTTTTTGGGATTGGTAACTTTAAGGAGGGTTTGGAAGGGGAGGGTTTTGTGCGCGCAGGTCATCGCGTACTGGTTGTAAACTTCACCGCTGGCTGTGCGGCGACCGTGGAAGCCTTTTCCATAGTAGGAGGCCACCCAGGTCTCGCCCGGCGGTGTTTCTTCCACTCCCGGAGGTTCCTGGGTGTGCAGGGAATCGATCACCACCGCCTGTGACTCAGGGATCGTGAGCTCTTCCGTGCTCGGTTGTCCCGCCACGGTCTGCGCGATTATCGGAGCGATGAACATCACCCAGATCGCGAAAACAGTGGAGAGAATTTTCTTAGATTGATTTCTCATTTTTTTTGTTCCATGTTTTGCTTAAGTCTCGCCGCTGAACTTTTTGGAGGGCTCATTTCTGTCAAGGTTTTTTTTTGTATTTTTGGGTTAACCAACTGTGCGGCAGCATGTTGAGCTGGTGGTCCAAGACCAGCTTTGCCAACTTGGGAACCCGGAAGCCATCCTCCCTGAAGCCGGATTTTTCCTCCGACCCCAAAAACCCCGGTCCAGCGGGCGGCGGAAGAAATAGTTTGACAGAAATCACCTGTTTCCGGCTCTATCGCAGCATCAGAAAATTACTGTGGAAAAGGAGTACGGCCATGCCCAGAATGACGGTTGACCCGTATTATTGCAAAGGTTGTGGACTCTGCATCGCGGCCTGCCCGAAGAAGATCATCCGGTTTTCCGAGGACATCAACGCGAAAGGATACCACTACGCTGAGTGTTTCAAGCAGGATGAATGCATCGCCTGCAAAATGTGTTACATGACCTGCCCAGATGTGGCGATCACGGTCGAGAAGTGAGGTTGAGATGTCGAAAATATTGATGAAAGGCAACGAAGCTGTGGCCGAAGCGGCGATCAGATCTGGCTGCCGGCACTATTTCGCCTACCCGATCACCCCTCAGAGCGAGCTTATCGAATACATGGCCAAGATGATGCCCAAGGTGGGGGGAACCTTCCTCCAGGCCGAAAGCGAAGTCGCGGCCATCAACATGGTTTACGGGGCTGCCGGGGCCGGAAAACGCGTGATGACCTCCTCCTCCTCGCCCGGGATCTCCCTTAAAATGGAGGGGATATCCTACATCGCCGGCGCGGAGCTGCCCGCGGTGCTCGTGAACGTTCAGCGCGGAGGACCGGGCCTGGGCGACATCCAGCCCGCGCAGGGGGACTATTTTCAGGCCACCAAAGGTGGCGGCCACGGCGATTACCGCCTCATTGTGCTCGCTCCCAGTTCCGTGCAGGAATTCGCGGACATGGCCTCCGAGGCCTTCGATCTGGCGGATAAATACCGCAACCCCGTGATGATCCTGGCCGACGGCATGCTGGGCCAGATGATGGAACCGGTGGAATTCCGGGAAGCCAAGACCCAGGCGGAGATCGACGCCCTGGGGAAACAGCACAACTCCTGGTGCATCTGCCCCAATGAAGACGGCGACAGGAAACACCACCACGAGATCAACTCTCTGGAGATCGACCCCGCCATGCTGGAAAAGCACGTGGAAAAGCTCTACGAAAAGTACGCCGTGATCGAGAAAAACGAGATCCAGTACGACACCTACAACCTCTCCGACGCCAACGAGGTGCTCTGCGTGGCCTGGGGGACAGCCTCCCGCGTGGTGAAATCCGCCATCAACGAGCTCACCGCTGCCGGCAAGAGCGTTGGCCTCATCCGTCCCATCACCTGCTGGCCCTATCCCTACGAGGCTGTCGCCGCCGCCATCGGGCCCAAGGTGAAGGAAGTCTATGTGTTTGAACTCAACACCGGCCAGATGCTGGACGACGTAAAGATCGCTGTGAATGGCAAGGTCCCGGTCAAGTTCTGGGGCAAGGTTGGCGGGATCGTGTTCACCCCCGCGGAGATCCAGGCCAAGCTGGAAGCCTGTTTTGATAAGGAGTAAATCAATGGAAGTTATCGCGAATAGACCCGAAACCCTCACCAAAACACCTTTCACCTATTGCCCCGGCTGCCTGCACGGCGTTGCCCACCGCCTCATCGCGGAAGCCATTGACGAACATGGCCTCATCAATTCCATGGCTGGAGTCGCCCCGGTCGGCTGCTCTGTCTTCGCTTACAAATTCTTCAATTTCGACATGGCCGAGGCAGCCCACGGTCGCGCTCCAGCTGTTGCCACCGGCATGAAACGCGCCCGGCCGGACATGCATGTCTTCACCTATCAGGGTGACGGCGACCTGGCCGCCATCGGCACCGCCGAGATCGTTCACGCCGCCAACCGTGGCGAGCATATCAGCGTCTTCTTCGTCAACAATGCCATCTACGGCATGACCGGCGGACAGATGGCCCCCACCACCCTGCCCGAAATGAAGACCACCACAAGTCCCTACGGCCGCAATGTGGACGATATTGGCCATCCCATCCGCGTTTGCGAATTGCTGGCCACCCTGGTGGCGCCCTATTACATCGAAAGGGTGTCGCTGCTCAGCCCGGCCGAGATCATCAAGGCCAAGAAGGCCGTGGACAAAGCGATCCGCTATAACAAGGAAGGCCGCGGCTTCACCTTCATCGAATTCGTGAGCACCTGCCCCACCAACTGGGGCATCGATCCCGTTAAATCGCGCGACTGGGCGCGGGAAAACATGCTGCCCTTCTTCAAACCCGGTGTGTTCCGGGACAAGGGCGAGGGGGTGGAATGATGACCACTGAAATGATCTGCGCCGGATTCGGCGGACAAGGCGTTCTCACCATTGGCAAATTCATCGCCCAAGCGGGCATGAAGGAAGGAAAGAACGTTTCCTGGCTGCCGTCCTACGGACCCGAAATGCGCGGCGGAACGGCCAACGTCTCCACCGTGGTTTCCGACGGCCCCATCGCCTCTCCCATCGTGAGCTACCCAGACGTTCTGGTGGCCCTGAATCAGCCTTCTCTGGACAAGTTTGGCCCCAGCGTCCGCGCCGGCGGAGTGGTGATAATCAACACCAACGCCTGTCCCCATGGCTGCAAACGTGAAGACGTGAAGATCGTGGCCGCCCCCATGAGCGACATCTCGCTGGAGATAGGCTCCATGCGGGTGATGAACATGCTGGCCATCGGCATCGTGATCGGCAAGACCGGCCTCATCAAATACGAGACCATGGAGGAGGACCTGAATGCCTTCCTCAAGGCCAAGGACCCCGACCTCTTGGAAAAAAACCTCATCGCCATCAAGCGCGGCATGGAGATCGGCCAGCAGCAGTAGCATCCCGCCGGCGCTTCCTCGTTTTATAAAGTAAGCCGCCGGCCCATGATATCAGAAGGCGCGGAATTTTCTTCCGCGCTTTTGTTTGGCTCCATTTCAAACCGGGTGGGTAAAGCCTGGGGGCAACAGAAATGCCTACCCACCTCCATGTCCTGTCAGTCACGCCTTGAGCGCTTGCTTCCATCCCCCTCCCACGCCCCCCGCCTGATCATCGCATCAAACGCGGCGATCAGGCGGGAGGCGCGTCCGGGACCCGGGAAATGGCCTTGATGGCCAGAGGGCACCGTTTCGCACCTCCACAAGGTCCCAGGCGCTGCACTCTCACGCCAACGTATTACGCATGGGGCTTTACCCACCCGATTTGAAAGAGAGCCAAACAAAAGGCCGGAGGGTCGCTCCGGCCTTGTATAAAACAGCTGTCGGGCTTATTTGATCAGCATGAGTTTGCGGGTGGAGACATCCTGGCCGCTGCTGAGGCGAAGGATGTAAGCGCCGTTGGCAACCTGGTTTCCACTGGCGTCGAGGCCGTCCCAGCTGAGTTGGTAAGTGCCGGCGGCCTTGGTTTCGGCCACCAGGGTTTTCACCAGCTGGCCTTTGAGGTTGTACACGCCCAGGCTCACGGGAGCGCTTTCCTTCACGCTGTAGCTGATGCTGGTTTTTTCGGAGAAGGGATTGGGGGCGATGCCAGCCAGGCTGGTTTGAAGCGCGGGCAGGCCGGGATCATCGTTGGCCACGGGCGGCGCGGTGAGGTTGAAGATCATGATCTTCTGGCCCTGGATGATCTCCTTGGTGTCCAGATTCTGGATGAAGGCCACCAATTCACAGCTGGTGGCCACCCAACTTGGGTCTTTCACGATGGAGAGCTCCACGTCAGTAAAGCCCAGAGGAGCGTTGACCAGATCGACTGTGGTGCCGTTCCAATCCGGATACATCATGCGGTTCACGAAATTGAAGTGGTTTTGTCCCTGCCAGTTGTAGGCGATGTCGGATTCCGTGATGGCCAGATGAGCCACAAGGTTCTCATAGGGCAGCGGGGCCAGTTTTTCCACGCGGATGGTGATCTCGTAGTTTTCTCGGGTTTCTTCGCCGTAGATATGGAGGTTGAGCGGGGTTTTGATGGCATTGCGCTGGTTATAGAGCGGCAAGTAGCTTCCGATGATGCTGGAACTGTTGCTGCCGCCCACATGGCTGAGCACGCCGTCGAAAAAGCCGGTGGGGTAGCCGCTGATGCCGTAATAGTCATTGCGGTTGTTGGAGGTGTCGTTGGCGTAGGGGTCGCCGTTGTGGTTCTCGATCACGGCAACGTTGTAGCCGTCGTCGATGAAATCATCCGCTGCCATCGCCGCGCCGGGGCAATAGGGACACCAGCCGCCGGTGCCGATCTCCAGCACCACCATCTGGCGGGGTGTGGTCCAGGTGTTCACGAAGGCCGTCAGCGCGTTGTTGCCCGGATCGTCATCCACCACGTCTTCAATCGAAGTCACGCCGAATTCGAAGCGGTAGAGCTCATTGGCAAGAGCCGGAATGAAAGCCGTGAAGTTGGCGGTGGCTGTTTCAAAGGACTGCAGGTAGGCAGAGAAATAATCAATCTGGCTGTGGAGGAGTTCATCGCCGCGGTAGATGTTCAGGGAGACGGTTGCCGTGAGGGGGTTGAGGCCGAGGTTTTTCACCGTGCAGGAGGGATTTATGCTGGTTCCGGCGTCCACCTGGGCGGGCAGGTTGGCTGCTGTGATGCCCAGATCGTTGAAGAAGGGGGTATAGAATTTGATGTTGTCGATATACCAGTAATCGATGTTGTAAGACGAGCCGCTGAAGAAGATGGCGAACTGGAAATCGGTGGAGCCCACGTCGGTGTTGTCGATGGCCACGGTGCGCAGCTCAGGTCCCACGTTGGCTGTGGGATTCATGCTCCAGGCCACGTTCCAAGCGCCCTGATTGGAGCGGGTGGCCACGCCGATGGTGTAGGGGGTGCTGTAGTGGTCCACGAAATGGCGGAAATCCAAGTACATGGTGGTTTCGCCGCTGGTGTCCAGGCTGGGTGAGATGAAGTAGGAGGCCGCGTTGAACTGCGGGCTCCAGCTCAAACGCAGTTCCGGAGTGGTTCCGCCGGCGTTGGCTCCGGCAAAGAGGCTCCAGTTGCCGGCGTTGTTGCTGATGGTCCAGCCCGCGGGAGGGAAGGTTCCGGAAGAAAAGTCTTCCTCGATCCAGACTTCCCGGTTCTGGGCAAAGAGTCCGCCCAGCAGGGCGAAGCCGATCAAAACGAGGCAGAGGCTTAGTTTTTTCATGTTCTTATCTCCATGGTATCAGGTTTATTCGCTTGGTTGCGGCAGAGCCACAGGGTCTGAGTTGGCCTGTTGCGCGGGTTGGCGGTCCAGACAGTCTTCGGGGCAATCCGCGCAGGGGTCGGCGGCCTGGCCGTCAGCGCCAGCAGGCACGATCTGGTTGCGCGTGTCCAGCTCCACTCCGTGTTTTGTGAAGGGCGGCTGGATGTTTTCCACGCGCAGGGAATAGTTCACTATTAGCCCTGCGAAAACGATCGAGACCATGCTCATCAGCTTGATGAGGATGTTGATGCAGGGGCCGGCGGTGTCCTTGAAGGGATCGCCGACGGTGTCGCCAACCACGGTGGCTTTGTGCACGGAGGACGATTTGCCGCCGTGTTCGCCTGTTTCCACGTATTTTTTGGCGTTGTCCCAAGCGCCGCCGGAATTGTTGAGCATGATGGCCAGCACAAAGCCGCTCACCATGGCTCCGGCCAGAACGCCCAAAACGCCTGCCACGCCGAAGACCAGACCGGTGAGGATGGGGGTTACGATCCCCACCACGGCAGGCAGCAGCATCTGTTGCTGGGCGCCGATGGTGGCGATCTTCACGCAGCTGGAATAATCCGGCTTGCCTGTGCCTTCCAGGATGCCGGGGATCTCGTGGAACTGGCGCCGGACCTCGGCCACCATCTTGCCCGCGGCTTTGCCCACGGCCTTGATGGTGAGGGCGGCGAAGACGAAGACCACCATGCCGCCGATGAAAATGCCCAGCAGAAATTTGGGATTGAGCACGTGGATCTGGTAAAAGTTGATGAAATCCATCACCGTGGCGCTTTCCACCTTCACGTGCTCCACGATGTCCCTGGTGTAGTGGATTTGCATGAATTGTCCCACCTTGCCTCCGGCCATGATCAGGGCTGCCCGCACCTCTTCCAGGTAGGCGGCCAGCAGGGCCATGGCGGTGAGGGCGGCGGAGCCGATGGCGAAGCCTTTGCCGGTGGCGGCGGTGGTGTTGCCCACGCTGTCCAAGTTGTCCGTCATTTCACGCACGTTGTCCGGCAGGTGCGACATCTGGGCGTTGCCGCCGGCGTTGTCGGCGATGGGGCCAAAGGCGTCCATGGCCAAAGTTACGCCCAGCGTGGCCAGCATGCCCACGGCGCCGAAGCCGATTCCGTAGAGCCCCATTTCGATGGATTGGAAGCCGTGGCTGCAGATGAAGGCGATCAGGATGCCGGCCACGATCGTGAGCACCGGCCCCAAAGTGGAGCGCATGCCCACAGCGATCCCTTCCAGGATCACGGTGGCGGGTCCGTAGCTGCCTTGGGCGGCGATGTCGCGCGTGGGCTTGTAACTGTGTGAGGTATCGCGCTCGGTGAAGAGGCCGATCAGGATCCCGCAGACCAGGCCAATAACGGTGGAGATGAAGACCCCGAACCAGTAATCCGGCGGCAGCAGCTCGCGGGTGATGAAAAAGGAGGCGATGGCGATCAGGATGGAGCTTCCGTAAACGCTTTTATTGAGGGCGAACATCAGTTCCTTGGGGCCGGCGTTTTCCTTGGTGCTTACCATGAACACGCCCAGGATGGAGAGCAGCGCCCCGATCCCGGCCAGCACCATCGGCGCGATCACAAAGTTTATCTGCTGGTCCTTGAATGCCGGTCCCAAAGTGGTTACGGCGCTCAGGCCCAAAGCCGCGGTGGCCAGGATGGAGCCGGCGTAGCTTTCATAGAGGTCCGCGCCCATGCCGGCCACGTCACCCACATTGTCGCCAACGTTGTCGGCGATTGTGGCGGGGTTGCGCACGTCGTCTTCAGGGATCTCGGCTTCCACTTTTCCCACGAGGTCCGCGCCCACGTCGGCCGCTTTGGTGAAGATGCCGCCGCCCAATCTGGCAAAAAGGGCCTGGGTGGAGGCGCCCATGCCGAAACTCAGCATGATCACCGTGATCTGGTGCAGTTCAAAAGCGGGATGTTTATAGAGGATGAAGAACCAGGCGGAGATGTCGATCAGGGCGAGCCCCACCACGGTGAGGCCCATCACGGCGCCGCCCCGGAAGGCGATCTTGAGGCCTTTGTTGAGGCTTTCAGAGCAGGCCTGGGCGGTGCGGTTGGAGGCCAGGGTGGCCATGTTCATGCCCACGAAACCGGCCAGGGCGCTGAAAAAACCTCCCGTGAGGAAGGCGAAAGGCACCAGCCAGTGCAGCACGTGCAGCACCTGCGACATGAACAGGAAAACCAGGAAAGCGCCCAGGAAGAAAAATGCCACCCCCTTGTACTGCTGCCGCAGGTAGGCGAAGGCCCCCTCACGCACGTAGGAAGCGATCTCGATCATCCGGGCGTTGCCGGGATTTGCCCTTTTCACCTGATAGAAGAATATTGCCGCGAAGATCAGCGCCAATACAGCCCCCACCGGGGCAAGATACCATAGGACAGGAATCATATTCGTCACCTCAGTCTGGTTTGTGGTTTGCGGAAAAATCCGTTCTTGTTCGAGAAACGCGCTTTTTTTACGGGATGCCGCCTATTTGTCAATGAAATTCTGAGTTCCAACAAAAGATTTGACAAAATCGGCCCGATAAGATTTAATGCCTCGACAGATTTTTTTATTTCGACGCAAGCAGGAAACACATTCATGGAATATACAGACTACCGCAAGGAAGCAAACGCCCTGATCCTTCAGATATCCGAGATCCGGAGGTTACTTTGACCTGGAGCAGAAAGAGGCCCTGGTGGCCCGCCTCCAGGAGGAGATGAACCAGCCGGATTTCTGGAATGATCAGAACCAGGCCAAAAAGGTAACCCGCCAGCTCAGCCGGGCCAACGAAGAGATCGCCCACATCCGCGCCCTGGAAGCCCTGAAGGGCGATCTGGAAGCCTATCTGATGCTGCTGGACGAAGACCCCAATCCCCAGCTGCTGGCTGAAGCCGTGGCAGAATTGCCGGATCAGAGGCTGTTCATCGAAAAAGCCGAGATCGAGTGCTACCTGAACGACAAGTATGACGAAGAGAACGCCCTGCTCACCATCCACGCGGGGGCCGGAGGCACGGAAGCGCAGGACTGGGCCGAGATGTTGCTGCGCATGTACACCCGCTGGGCAGAGCAGAACAAGTTTTCCGCCACCATCATCGACTCCCTGCCCGGGGAGGAGGCCGGCCTCAAAAGCGTGAGCGTGGAGATAGCCGGCAGCTTCGCCTACGGCATGCTCAAAGCCGAGATCGGCATCCACCGCCTGGTGCGCATCTCACCCTTCAATTCCCAGGGCAAGCGCCAGACCTCGTTCGCCTCTGTCTATGTCTATCCGGAGTTCGAGGACGACATCGAGGTGGAGATCGACGCCAAGGACCTCAAGATCGATACCTACCGCTCCAGCGGTGCCGGCGGACAGCACGTGAACACCACCGATTCCGCCGTTCGCATCACCCACCTGCCCACCAACATTGTGGTTTCCTGCCAAAACGAACGTTCTCAGATCCAGAACCGGGAAAAAGCCTTGGCCATCCTCCGTTCGCGGCTCTACCAATATTACGAGGAGCAGCGCGAGGCCGAGAAGAAGAAGGAGGAGGCGGGCAAAAGCGAGATCGGCTGGGGCAACCAGATCCGCTCCTACGTTTTCCAGCCCTACCAAATGGTGAAAGACCTGCGAACCAAGCATGAGGTGGGCACAGTGGACCGCGTGATGGACGGCGACCTCGACGGCTTCATCTACGCCTGGCTGAAATACAAGGCCCAGCAAAGGATGCAGTGAGCGCCGCGTGAACTATAAAAAGCTGATGCCCCGCCTCGACCCGGACCGCCTGCCCGCCCACGTGGGCATCATCATGGACGGCAACGGTCGCTGGGCTGCCCGCAAACACCATCCCCGCATGTATGGCCACCGCGCCGGCGCCAGGGCCGTGCGCCAGGTGGTGGAGCTGGGGGTGGAGCTGAAACTGGGCTGCATCACCTTTTACGCTTTTTCCACCGAGAACTGGAGCCGCCCGGAAGAGGAGGTGCAGGGCCTGCTGAAGCTGCTCAAGGAGTTTCTGGTGAAAGAGATCCCCGAACTTCACCGCCAGAACATCCATGTGAACATCCTGGGCAGCGAAGCGCGCCTCGATCCCGCCTATCTGGCCGAGATCCGGCAGATCGCCTCCATCACCCGCCACAACACCGGCCTCACGGTGAACATGGCCTTCAACTACGGCGGCCGCACCGAGATCGTGGAGGGCATCCAAAAGCTTGTGCAGCAAAACGCCAACAACCCGGCCGCCGTCACCAGGCTCACTCCGGAGGATTTCTCCCGCTATCTCTACACCGCCGGCCAGCCCGATCCGGACCTCATCATCCGCACCAGCGGCGAAAGCCGCATTTCCAATTTCCTGCTCTGGCAAAGCGCCTACGCCGAGATCTACATCACCGAAACCCTCTGGCCGGATTTCGACAAAGCCGCCTTCATCACCGCCCTGCTGGATTATCAGGGCCGCAAACGCCGCTTCGGAGGGGTTCAGAGCTCATGACCGAGCTGCAAAAACGGATCGGTGTTTCGGTGGTCTTCATCCCCCTGATCCTGGCCGCGCTGTGGTTC
The DNA here is from genome assembly GCA_020532085.1 of Candidatus Cloacimonadota bacterium. NCBI lineage: Bacteria > Pseudomonadati > Candidatus Cloacimonadota > Candidatus Cloacimonadota bacterium. The sequence goes on from JAJBAV010000002.1 coordinate 94,040, forward strand.
AGCGGGCCCTGGCTGATCGTCTTTTTCGCGGCCGCGGTGCTGCTGGGCTCCGGTGAATACATCTCCATGCTGCGCCGGGCCAAATATCCCGTTTCCTGGCTGTGGATCGCCATCGCGCTGGCCTCATACGCCCAGATCGTTTTGCTGCCGGGTTTTGAGCTGATCACTCTCTGGGCGCTGCTGCTGCTGGCCTGGCTGGAGATCCTGCTGCGCTGGGACCCCCAAACTTCCGTGCCCCTGGCCACCCTGGAAATCCTTGGTGTGCTCTACACCGCCTTCCTGCCCGCCCTCTGCGTGAGGCTGGGACTGGAGCACAGCCAGCCCCGCCTCCTTTTGGGGCTGGTGGTCCTCATCTGGTGTGCCGACAGCCTGGCCTACTTTGTGGGCATGAAATGGGGAAAACGGCGCGGTCTCGTGAAGATCAGCCCCAACAAGTCGCTGGAGGGTTTCATCGCCGGAGCGCTTGCCCCCTTTGTGATAGTGATTATATTATATTTTGCGAGGTTGTACGACGATTTGGCAGTATTGCTGCTTACGGCTTTCGCGGCCGGGATCGTCGGCCAGCTTGGCGATTTGGCGGAAAGCGCGCTGAAGCGCTTTTGCCAGGTGAAAGACAGTTCGAATCTGATCCCCGGTCACGGCGGAGTTTTGGATCGCAGCGACAGCATTTTGCTGGCTGGGTCCTTTTTATATTGCGCCATGCTGATTTTAACACAAGTGAGGTAAAAAACATGACCAAAAGAACACTACTGCCCCTTCTGATGCTGGGATTCATCTCCCTGATGTTCGCCCAGGCGGCCGACCTCTTCATCTCCGAATATGTGGAGGGAAGCTCAAACAACAAGGCCATCGAGATCTACAACGGCACAGGCGCCGCGGTCGATCTGGCCAATTACACCATGAAGCTGGCCTCCAACGGGTCCGCCACCTGGTCCACTACCAACAGCGTCACCCTCTCCGGAACCCTGGCCAACAACGACGTCTTCGTGATCGCCAACTCCGCCGCCAACGCCACCATCCTGGGCGTCGCGGACATGACCCACACCGTTACCTATTTCAACGGCAACGACTGCCTGGGCCTCTTCCACGGCGACACCCTCGTTGACATCATCGGCGTTCTGGGAACCGATCCCGGCACCGCCTGGCCCGTGGCCGGCACTGACGGCGCCACCCTCAACCACACCCTCATCCGCAAACCTGACGTCGCCGAAGGCAACACCGACTGGATCGCCGGCGCCGGAACCAACATGGACAACTCCGAATGGATCGTGCATCCCATCGACTACATTGAAGACTTGGGAGCCCACACCTTCGATCCCGGCGGATCCGAAAATGCCGCCACCCCCACCTTTGATCCCCCCGCGGGAGTTTATGGCCAGGCGATATCCGTATCCATCAGCTCCGCCACCGCCGGAGCGACCATCCGCTACACCACCGACGGCAGCACCCCCACCGAAACTTCCACTCAATACACCAACCCCATCCCGCTGAGCACGAACACCACCCTGAAGGCCATCGCCTTTGCCACCGGGTTCGACCCCAGCTATGTGGCCACCGCCAGCTACATCTTCCCCGAGGTGGTGCAGAACATGACCCAACTGCGCAACGCCACCGCCGGTGACGGCACCGTTTACATGGTGGCCGGCGAAGTGATGCTCACTTTCCAGCAAAGCTTCCGCCACCAGAAATACGTGCAGGACTTTGAAGCCGGCATCCTCATCGACGACACCGCCGGTGTGATCACCACCACCTACAACCTCATGGACGGCATCACCGGGCTCACCGGCACCATCGCCTTTTACAACAACATGCTGCAGTTCACCCCCGTGGCCGATCCCGGCCCTGCCAGCTCCACCAACAACTATATCTCCCCGCCTGTGGTGACCATCGCCCAGATCAACGCCAACGTCGCCTCCTACCAGGCCCGCCTGGTGAAGATCGCCAACGCCCATTTCGTGGAGACCGGCACTTTCGCCACCGGCCAGAACTACACCCTGGAAGACGGCACCGGCTCCGTTGTGTTCCGCACCACTTTCTACGATGTGGATTATATCGGCGAAGCCATCCCCACCGGCAATTTCAACATCTGGGTGCTGGTGAACCAGTACAACCAGACCCCGCAGGTTACCGCCCGCGCCCTTTCCGACTGGAGCGGAGTGGCCAACGACGACAACATCGCCACCCCCACCCAGCTGCTGGGCAACTATCCCAATCCCTTCAATCCCAGCACCACCATCTCCTTCTCCACCGCCAAGGCCGATCCGGTTCAGATCACCATCTACAACCACAGGGGCCAGGCCGTGAAGACCTGGAACCTGGAAACCAAGGCTGCTGGAAATCACAGCGTCCAGTGGGACGGCCGTGACAACAACGGACTTGCCGTAAGCAGCGGCGTCTATTTCTACCGCATGTTCTCCGGGACCTATTCATCCACCCGCAAAATGGTGCTGATGAAATAAGAAGTCAAACCAGCCACCCTCAAGGTGACTGATACAGGGGCCGGACGGCCAGCCGGATATCCCGGCGGGTTGCCCGGCCTTTTTTGACAAAGCCATGCCTTCACGCTCCTCCGCTCATCTGCTCACCTTTCTGGCCATCCTGTTCTGGTCCACCATCGAACTGGGCAGCAAAGCCCTCGGCCCCGGCGTTTCGCCCTATCCGCTCACGGCCTGGCGGTTTTTGATCGGCGGGCTGGTGATCCTCCCCTTTGCCCTGCGGTCGCTGAAGGCCGCTCCACGCCGGCCGCGGCCCGCGGACCTCGGCCAAATGGTGCTGCTGGGCGTGCTCAACGTCTGCGTGAGCATGCTATTCCTGCAGATGTCGGTTTACTACGGCAAAGCTTCGGTGAGCGCCGTGCTGGTGAGTTCCAACCCCCTCTTCGTGAGCCTCTTCGCCCTCCTTCTCCTGCGGGAAAGGCTCTTCCTGTCCCAGCTTCTGGGCCTCGGGCTGGCTTTGGGCGGGATCGCCCTGCTCATCCTCGGCGAAGGCGATTTCGGCAGCGCCAGATACCTGAACCTCCCGCTCAGCATCGTGTTTGGGCTGGGATGTTCACTCACCTTCGGGCTCTACACCGTGCTCACCAAACGCCTCATCCAAAGCCATGGCAACCCGCTCACCAACAGCGTTTCCTTCCTCGGCGGGGCGGCCGTCCTCTTCCTATACAGCGCCGTGGCCGGCAAACCGCTGCTCATCCCCCATTCCATCAGCTCGGCGGCCATCATGCTATACCTCGGCGCTATCGTTTCCGGCTTGGCTTACCTGATGTTCTTCGAGGGCATGAAACGCCTCGGCGCCGCCCCGGCCTCCATGTATTTCTTCCTCAAGCCCGTCCTTGCCTCCCTGCTGGCGGTGCTCCTACTCCGCGAAACCCTCGCCCCCCTCCAGCTCGCGGCCATCCTCGTGATCGTGGCTGGACTCACCCTCTCGCGTCTGCTGAAACGCCCCCAAAACACGCTGGAGTCGAGCGGCGCGGGAGCATCGACTACAGCATAGCATCCATCCCCCAACGTCATTCCGGGCCTGACCCGGAATCCAGAAACAACCATCTCTTACCCCCGGACGCACCCGGAAGGTCGACGTCCTCGTCGACCAAGGCACGGCTTCGACAACAGCATAGCTGGGTACTCGCATTTTCATACGGATTTACGGATTGAACGGATTTACGGATTGAAACATCAGCTTCCCGCTGGCGTCGAGAGACGCAGGACCATCGACGCCAGCAGATCCCCCCAACAATCCTTCCCCGAGGCCTGTCGTCCATGCTCGCTGCGTTCGCTGTGAGCAGACCAACCACCACCTTTTCCTCTTCTCTCCGTGTCTCCGTGCCTCAGTGTTGGATTATGCTGTTTTGCGTTACGCCGATGATCTCAGCCTGGGGTCTGGCCTGTTCACATCTCAGGAACAACCCATTAACATCCCATTGCGGCAGTGGGAAGTAAACGAGTTGTTAAGGGGATGTTTGCCGGATACGCGAAAGATTCCCTCTACTAATAGTGGGTAACAAAACAGGGATTCGTCACGGAAAAACGCGAAAAAAGGGAAAATGGGGTCAGAAAAAAAGAGAATAATAGAACGCGGATTACGCGGATGATTATGATTTACGCGGATTGAATGGAACGCGGATGACAGGATCGACAGGATCAATGGGATTTATAAAAACAGAGAGACAGAGGGACAGAGTTATGTACCATAAGCTTCAGCTTGTTGGGTGCCCGAGATTTATCTCGAGGCACGAAGGATTGGTCACGGAAAAACGCGGAAAAAGAGAAAATGGGATCAGAAAAAAAGAGAATAATAGGAACGCGGATGACAGGATCGACAGGATCAGCAGGATAAAATGAGGGATGTGGACGTTTGTCATTCCGGGGAGGCGTGCGCCAGCACGCGGGGCTGGAAGGTTAACGTCCCCGTTAACCCCGCTCCGGTGTAGCGATCCTTTTGCCCTTTCACAAAGCCCTGCGGGCTTTTGGTCGACCTGGAGGTCGACCTTCCGGGGGTTTTATACTAGATGGCTCTGCCGCGGTGTCATTCCGGGGAGGCGTGCGCCAGCACGCGGGGTCCCGGAATCCAGGCGGTCCGGGAAATGCCCTGGGAGGGTGTCGATTCAGACTGCGTCTGGATCGATCCCGCTTCATACTTGGTCTGGGATGGGCTATTCCCGCAAGGGGTTGATTCCGGGGCCCATGTCGCTGACGCGACTTCCCCGGAATGACAGTTTGGGGCGGGTGGTTGGCAGAGAAGAGCCTCGCAGAGGCGGCAGAACGATAGCGACGGCGCGGAGCGAAGCGTAGCCCCTCGTATATGGCCACAAAAAAGCCTCGCAGAGGCGACAGAACAGGTGATTTGGGGTATGTCGCCCACAAGGGGCTCAGATATTGGATTTGGTACTGGTTCGAGGGGTTGCGTTCCCACCCCACGGCATCGCTTCGCTCCTCCGCGGGGGCCCCGGTCACTTCACACCCTCGCTATCGTTCTGGCGCCCTCAAGGGGCTGGATTCCGAACATACGTCATCCCGGACGTCACCGAGCCCGCGAGGTGACATTGATCCGGGATCCATAACGAGACAAGAACTGGATTCCGGGGCCCCCACCCCGGAATGACACGGCGGGGCCGGGTGAAGGTTGTTTCTGGATTCCGGGGCCCCCACCCCGGAATGACACGAACCGGCACGAATTACTTTTCCAAATACTCTACCTACTGCAGTTGGTATAAAGTTGGTATAAGCACCTGAAACTCTTTATGGGACTGCATTACAGGGAGTTCTTTCACAAATTGGGGCTCTCTTATATATCTGGGAGGGGGTGGCACCTAGTGCAGGGGATAGCATATGCTAACTATATACATAATATATAGATATAAATATATAATATATAATGATTATATATTATATTATTACTTTGGCTACCCTATCATTTCCATGTAATAGAGGGGGGTGAATTGTGAAAGAATAGGCCTGTATCCCTTACGCAGAAAGGATAACAGGGCATTATACCAACTTTATACCAACTGCAGTTGGTATAAAAAAAGGGAGGGTTTCCCCTCCCTGTTCTTATTTAATTACACCACGAGTTCTTGATTAAGTCAGACAGTAAGTGGGCTTTGCCTGATCTGCCATTGTTCATTTTGTATGCTTCAACGGTTATCGCCTCCCTCTCAAGAAGGCAGGATATGCACTCGTTGAATTCCCTCTTCTTCATATGGCTTGAATTGAGCAGGGTTGAATGCAGCGCTTTGCCGCTGTATTTGTTCACGAGGATCTCAACTATCTTCCTCTCTCCGGACAGCTTATCCTGCTCGCTTACGATCTCCAGGAAGGGGATGGTGTTGGCAACGTAGAAATCGCAGAGGTAGAGGCATTGGGCGGCGAAAGTATTCCTGGCAAACACATCAGTTGTTACCCACTATATATGGGGGGATCAACATAAACGGATGCTGGCATGCGGCGGAGGAGGCGGTGCGGGAATGAGCCGGATTTAGGTACATCTTCCATTTTCCAAGAACTCCAACCCCTTTCTCCCTTGCCAGGTGTTCATTCGTTTCGGATGGTGGCAGTGGCTCCGCGTCTGGGCCTTGTCCGCCAGTCGTGCTTCACATAGAGGGTGAAGAGGGGGATGTCCATGCTTATGAAAGCGCCTATGCGCAGGGCGTTTTTAGCGGACACGGTGGAATCGCTGGTGAGCTTGCGGAGTTCGGGGGTGAGTTGCATGCCCAGGCCCAGGGTCACGGGGTGGCTCTTTTGCTGGAGGAGGAGGTACAAGCCCGGGGAGACGAGCTGTTTCCAACCGATCTGGGGTGAATTGGCATAGGAGGCGTCGGTGGCGGAAAAGCGGTAGGTGGCCACGGCGCCGAGGTCGAAAGCGGAGATGAAGATGCCCCGCAGTCCGGCGATGCCTGTTCCCCAGTTGATTTCGAGCCCGATGGGGCAGGCGAGGCCGCCCACGGCTTTGGAATCGCGGATATCGCCGCTGAGGGTTTCCGCTCCGCCGGCCAGGCCGGGATAGGAATTGAGGGCCACGGTGAAGCTGGCCTGGCGTTTGTAGGCATAGCTGCCCACGGGCTCGAGCACGGAGTTCATGAGGTCGCGGTAGTTCACATTGTCTGCTTCACCGGTGAGGGCGAGGGTGGAGATCAGGTTCATGAAGCGGCTCTGGGAGGCGGTTACCAGGCCTTGTTCGCGGGCAATGTCCACAGAACTGGTGAGCACGGAGTTCAGCAGCGGTTTGTATTCATGGGAGTCGATGAGGCGGGCCAATCCCACGATCTCGAAGCGGTGGCGGGTGAAGAGGCGGTAGTAATCGTTCCAGTCGTTCTGGGAAGGCGGGATGAGGTTCGAGCACTGCACCAGCAGCTTGTCGGCGGTGGAAAGATAGAGGCCCAGCCAATCCTCGGAATCCATTTCCCCGGTCCTGGCGGCGGGATCGAGGGCGGCAAAGAATTCAGAGACCGTGGCGCAGGAATCCAGATAATAGCGCAGATTGGCCTCGGTAACGCGCAGGGAATCGCCGTTGAGGTGGAGGTTATGATAATCCCGGGCGATGGTTTGCAGATAGATCTCTTTCCAGCCGGGCTCATAGAGGCGCTCCCGGAGCTCCGGCAGGGCCAGTTCGCCCTCGGCGTTGAGCATGTTCTTGGCGATGAGCCCGATGAGGCGAAAAAGCTGGGAACGCTGGGTCTGGCTGGCGGTGGAGACGAGGATGAATTCGTCCAGATTGCTCACGTTGTGGTAGGTGTAAGCGTCGTCGAGGAGGTCCCTCAGCTCGCGCAGCACAGAGATCTCCGCGGGCGGGACGTTCCCGGCCTCATCCAGCAGTTCCACGGAATAGCTGAGCACCCCCAGCGGGGCTTCCTGCAGGTCGCGGTCGATGGCGGATTTCCAGAGGTCGTAGGTGGAAAGGAAACTGGCGGAATCGATGCTGGTGAGCAACCTGGAAAGATGGGGGAACAGATGCCGGTAATCCGAGACCAGCAGTTCGTCGCGCCATTGGGAGACGGTGGAAATGAAAAGCTGCTGCTTGAAGCGCAGCAATATGGTGTCCATCAGGCTGTAGATGAGCTTGGTGGTGGTGTCGGACAGGGGGTTGAGCGACGGCATGGACAACTGGAGCTGTTCCGCCTGGGGATAAGCGTAGTAGCCGCCGGGAGCTCCGGGAAGGCGGGGAACGACGTCCGTTTCGGATTTCCAGCCGCCGCTGGCTTCCTCCTCTTCGGCCATATAATCGAGCAGCCATTCGGCATAGAGCCGGTCGGTCTCCACCAGGGCGCTGGTATAGCCGATGGCGGCCAGGGGCGCAACGCTAAGGAGCATGGTAAACACTGTGATCACAAAGGTCTTCATTTTGTCTCCCTGTATCAGCTTCGTGTTTTGGGTGCCTGGATATTCCAAGCGGAAGCAGATTCACGGCGGGGAAGTTTTCGTCAAGGGATTTGTTCGGTTAGGAAACTTTGCATGAAGTAAACACAGAGACACGGAGACACGGAGACACAGAGGACTGAGAAGTAATGGCTCAGCGATGATGGGGACAAAAGAGAGGGTTCACGCAGATTTCGCGGAAGAAAACGCGGATCAACGCAGATGAAAAGATAAGGCTCAAGTTCACTTATGGTGGGGAAACCCGGGTGGTCCTGTCCGCCCTGCCAGGTTCGAACCGCGTGGCGCATGATGCCAATCATGCGGAAGGCCGGGACGTAGCATTGGAACGCTGCGCTACGGCTGGCGCAACCTCCATAAGACTTGGATTTCAGCGTGCGCTAAAATGACAAAGCTGTGACTATTTTGGCGGCATCAGGGTGAGCGTGGCCTGCTGCGAAACCTGATCCTGGAAATAGGCGGTGAAGCCCCAGGTGACGGTTTGGCTGTGGTTATAGCCCAGATCGGTCCACTCGGTGGCGGAGCCTGGCAGCGCGGCCAGATGGGCTGTCCACTGCTCGCCGGAGAGGCGTTTGGCCACCACGATGCTGTCGGCCCAGGCGGCTTTGTTCAGCCAAAACAGGCGCACGCGGTTGGGTTGGCTCCAGCTGTAATCATTATCCAGATCGGCGGGCGCGGGGAGGTAACAATTGTACTGCTGCTGTTCCTCCACCGATTCCTGCTCGCCCTTGAAGGCGTAAACCTTGTAATAGTAAACCTTGCCCAGCTGCGCGGTGGTGTCCACCACGGTGGTGGCGTTGGCCGCCACGCTTTGGATCTTGCGTTCCCAGGCACCGTCCCAGAGCTTGCGGTCCACGAAAAAACCGTCTTCATCCGGGAAATTCTCCGCCCAGTTGAGGCGGACCTCTGTGGGGCCCAGAAGCTCGAAAGTGACTTCGGAAACAGTTCCGCCGGTGTAGGGCAGTGGATCATCCCCATCGGGGTTGAGAAGGTCGCAGGAGGCCAGAACGAGCAGCAGCAAGCCTCCCAAGAGCAGCAATGACAATCGGCGCATGTAAAACTCCTGAACTGATTATGCGCTGAAGCTATTTCGCAACCGCTCTTCCTGTCAAGATATTTCCACCTCGTAGTTTCGGAAGGGCTGGGCAAGCCTGTTCACCAGCGGCTGATTTGCAGATCTGGATGTTATTCCGCCACATGTGGTGTGGCATAAAATCTACAAAATATGTAAATTAACTGAAGAAATACCTTGACACTATTTTGTGGGAAGTGCATAATAACCCTGTATGATTCGCTGGGGCTGGAAACTCGCATCAGATAAAGCTTTGATGAATACAGCGGGGGACTTGGCCGCGGCGGTGCATGGATCCGGACTGGCAGCGCTGGCTAGGCTGGCGCGGGACCAGTGGCAGACAGAGCGGGAGGTGACATGCGCCTGTCCAAGATACTATTCCGCCTGCTGGCGGTCATCCTGACAGCCAGCTTGATCAATTCCTGTGTTCATCATGGCTGGTTTGAGCAGCCCATCAGCCATCCGCCCAAATTCAGCGGGAAAATGCTGCAATTGATCTACCCCGACAATCTGCATGAACACACTTTCATGACCAAGATCGAGTTTGACGGCACCACGCTGAAGGGCACCGCTTTTAAGGGAGGTAACGAGCAATACGCCCAGGAAAAGAACATGATCCGGGCCTATCTGCAACCGGAGGCGGCTTTTCCAGACTCGCTGCCCTCGGAATTCGCGCTGCCCATCTCGCAGATCAGCAAACTGGAAGTGTATGACCTCGATCTGGGGAGATCGGTTTTCAACTCCACCCTGGTGGGCCTGGGTGTGGCCGGTGTGATCTACGCCCTGGTATTTGTGTTGGCCATTCTGTTTGTGATCGCGGCATTATCAAGCTCCTGTCCCTTTGTTCACGCCTATGACGGCGAGGGCTATGCCTTCGAGGGGGAGATCTACGGTGGGGCCGTGTTTCCCAGCCTGGAACGCGAGGACTGGCTCGCCCTGCCCAGCCTGCGGTCGCAGGACGGTCTGTATCTGCTCAAGCTGGCCAATGAAGCCCGGGAGATCCAGCATACGAACCTGGCTGAGCTGCAGGTGGTGGACCATCCCCAAGGCACCAAACTTCTGGCCGATCAGGCGGGGAACTTCCACACCATCGGACCAGCCGCCCAGCCGCTGGCCGCGTTGTCTCTGGCATATAACAACGTTCTGCCCCTGCTGAGTGAAAGGGATGAAGCCAGATTCATGGGAGAAAATTTGCTGAGCAAGGACATGAACGTGGACGGCGTGGAACTGAGTTTTGCCAACGAGAGCCACGTGAGCTCTGCGAAACTGGTCTTGCGAGGCAGGAACTCCTTCTGGCTGGAGTACACCATCGGCGAGGGTTTGGATTTGTTCGGCGACAGCTATGACAGCTGGTACGAATCGCGGCAGGCCGGGGACTTTGCCCCCCAGTGGATCGCAGATCAAAACATCCCCCTGGCTGTGTACGTAAAACGTGACGGGGCCTGGCAACTGGCTGAGCGCATCCCCGCGCCAGGGCCCATGGCGGACCGGGATATGGTGGTGCCGCTGGACCTGCGGGGCATCCGCGGCGATGAGATCGAAGTGAAGCTGGAATATGGCGCTGGATTTTGGTATATCGACTACGCGGGGTTGGACTTCTCGCCCGATCAGGAATTCCATCAGACCACCCTCAGGCTGGACAAAGCCACCGACCAGGATGGCCAGGATGTGAGCGGGATGCTGCTGAGCAGCGACGACAGCTATCTGGTCCAGCCCAGGATCGGCGACACCACGCAATTGAGCTTCGCGGCGCCCGCGGCCCGGGAAGGCTGGGACAGGTCGGTATTCCTGCACAGCCAGGGTCATTACAAGATCATCCGCGAAAGCGGCGGGCTTCCCAGCCTGGCCAGAATAAACGCCATCAGGAAACCTGGCGGCCTCGGCAGATTCTCCCGGGAATTATTCCAGTCTCTGCTCGAAAGCAACCGGATCAACGCGTTTGCCGCCAGCACAGGAGGTGGGTGATGAACAGAGCATTAATCCTCATCTGCTTGAGCCTCGCAGCAGCGATCCCCTCTGTTGGCTTGCAGGCATTGGGCGAGGTGGGGATCTTCACCCTGGATTCCGCCATGACGCAGACACACTGGTGCCTGATCCGTGGCTCGGCGATCTCGACATATATGATCATGGTCCCGTCCTCCTCGAGCAATAGTAATGTGGCTGGGTATCTTAGTGGCGTGATGTTGAGTTTCAAGGTCAATCCCAGGCTGGCGCTGGGAGGCAGCATACTGATCGGTGCCAATAATCTGGGCGGGGATCTGAACGCCAAAGTGCTGTGCTGGCAGGATGGCCCGCACCACCTGAATGTGAAGCCCAGCCTGATCGCTTCGCAAGGCAAGGTGGAACAGGGATCCTACGCCACGGACCATTGCCAAGTCATGGGGTTCAGCCTCCCGGTGCTCTATTCGCTGGATACCTGGCGAAACCTGAGCCTGAACGCCTCGGCCGGGGTGAACTGCGAGTGGACGGATTTTTGGAGGACGGACACTGACTCCGGTGAGACCGTTTTGGAGTATGAGCTCTCACCGCTGTTGCACGGGCAGGTGAACATTAACGTGGAGGCCACATACGGTGTATTCTATCTGATCCCCGAGATCGGCATCTGCGTTGCCGACGGCAAGGACCAGGGGATCAAGATATTTGGCACATACGGTTTCGCCATCGGCATGAAATGGTAGACGCCGGGAATCGCTCCCGGCGTCTTTATCGTTGGATGGATTGGTGATCTAGAGGAAGCGCTTCACCACTTCCAGCACCTCGGGCAGGTCCATGCCGATGTTTTGGAGGTGTTCGAGGGTGGGAACGCCTTCGGGGGTCCAGCCCTTGCGTTTGTACACGGCGTCGATGAGCTGCTGGTACTGGTCTTCGCGATAGGCGCGCAGCAGGGCCATCTTTTCGGCGGTGGACTTGCCGGCGGGGTCGATGCCCTGTTTGCTTTGCAGCAGGCCGTCGTAGCGCTCCTGGCGGGAGAGGTATTCCTCTTCGGTTACGGGGCCCACGGCGCGGTAGGGCGGCACGTCGTCGATCCGGCGGCCTTTGCCCATGCGCATGCAGAACACTTTCTGGAAGTTGTAAACCCGCTCGGACTGGCGGATGAGCTCATGCTTGTCCAGCGGTTTGCCGGTGATGGCGGTATAGATGTCCACGTAGTTGGCCACGTGCTCCGGTACCTTGGCGGGTTCGTCGGTTTCGGCGTTGTTGGCGGGTTCGATGTCGTTCCAGGGCAGTTTGCACAGGCCCTGAAGTCCAAACCAGGTGCGGAACATGGGGAAATAGTGCAGCGCTTCGGCCTTGTCCTCAAAGGTGGGGATGTGGTTGTTCACCATGTCCATGAAGATCAGCCAGGCCTCGTCGTGCTGGGGCCCTTTAAGCGCCAGGGTGTAGCCGCCCTGCTGGGCCAGAGATTCCTTGGACATGTACTGCGAATATTCCAGGCCCTTGGCTTCCATGCCCATGTCCTGCAGCAGCGCTGGATCTCCGCCGTATTCGCGGGCGAAGATCTCTTTCATCTTGCGCACGCCCTGGCCGACCACCATTCCGAAACCTTCGCCCCGGGCCATCTGGTGGATCAGCTCGAAAACCCCGTCGGCGTTGCCCCAACTGAGGTCGATGCCACCGGTGATCTCTTGGTTGATGATGCCGTATTCGAAGCATTCCATGGCAAAGGCGCAGCTGGTGCCGAAGGAGATGGTGTCGATGCCGTAGGTGTCGCAGTAGAAATTGAGTTCGGTTACGTCCTTGGCGTCCCAGATGCAGAGGTTGGAGCCGCAGCCGCCCACGGTCTCATATTCCGGGCCGTCCACCACCACGGGTTGGCCTTTGTAGGGCCCGGTGCGCGGGATGAAGCCGTCCACCGCCTTGCAGCAGGAAAGCGAGCAGCCATACCAGCAGCCGTCGGGCATGTTTTGGGTGAAGAGTTTTTTGAATTCCCAGGAAGAAATGCCTTTGGAGGCCTCATCCTGGCCGTATTTAAAGTTCTTGATGGGCAGCAGGTCGTAGTCGTTCATGATCTCCACAAGGTGGGCGGTGCCCACTTCGCGCATGTGGCACTGGCTGGAGTCGCCCGCCTCGATCTCGCGGTGGAGCTTGAGGCCGGTCTTCTGCAAGGTTTCGAGGTCTTCAGGGTTGTTGGTGTCGCCCTTGAGGCCGCTGTATTTCACCACCAGGGCCTTGATGTTCTTGTCGCGGAAGACCATGCCGGTGCCGCCGCGTCCGGCCTGTTTGAGGCGGGCCACCTGGCGGCGCTTGTCCCAGAAGGAAAAATTGAGGCAGCTGATGGGAACATGTTCCGCGCCGCGTCCGGAAGAGACCACGGAGACGAACTGGTGGGCGTCCGGGCTGTCGGCGAATTCCTTGATCAGTTCTTCTGCCAAAATGTGGCTGTTGGTGTCTTCGTCAGGCGCGGTGAGGATCTTGACGCTGCCTTTGTCTCCGTCTATGAAAACGATCACTTCCTCGTTCGCCTTGCCCTGGATCTCGATGGCGTCCCAGCCGGAGAATTTTGCGTAGGGGCCGAAATGGCCGCCCACATTGCAATCCACGGGGATGCCGGTGAGGGGGGAGATGGTGGTGACGATGGATTTGCCGCTGCCGGGATAGCTGGTGTTGCCGCAGAGCGGGCCAAAGCCAATGCAGATCTCGTTCTCGGGATCGTTCCACTTCGTGTTGTCCTTCACCCCGTGCCACATCAGCCAGAGGTCAAAACCCTTGCCGCCCACGAACTTGTCGATCATCTGCTGGCTGACCGGCTTGGATTCGATCTGGTTCGAACCCACGTTCACGTAGAGGGTGCGGCGGTTGTAGCCCTTGTCCACAGGCTTGAGCTCATATCTGAATTCCGCCAGTAGGTTCCTGTCTTTCATGTCAATTCTCCTTTTCCACGATGCGGATGGCGTCAGCGGGGCAGCTTTGGGTGCAGATCCCACAGGCGACGCATTTGAAGGGCACGGTCTGGCCCTGGCTGATGAACATCGAGCCGGTGGGGCAGGCGGCCACGCACATGTAGCAGCCTATGCAGAGCCTGGCGTTGAGCATCACCACACCCTGGGCATTGATGCTCAGGGCCTGGGTGGGGCAGGCCTGAACGCAGATCCCGCACTGGTTGCAGGTGTTCATCTGGATGGCCCCGCCCGCCTCGCTGATGCGGATGCGGGAAAGCTGGGGATCGTCCACCTTGAAGTAGGTGCTGGAGCAGGAGCTCTCGCAGGCGTGGCAGGCGATGCAGTTTTCCGGATAAGTCTGAAGAAACTTCTTCATGATCCACTCCTTGGCATATATTCTCTTTGTAAAAGCATGTTCTGTATTTCCCGGTCCGGCGTCAATGATTATTTTCGCAGTTCGGCGCGGACCCGCGCGGCGATCGAGACGGGATCGAGCCCCGCCGCTTTGTAAAGGTCTTGGGAAGTGCCGCTGCTGGAGTAGCCTTCCACCCCGATCCTGACAAGGCGGGCGCTGAGCCCCTCCCCCACCAGGCGGTCCGCGATCATGGAGCCCAGGCCGCTGTGGACGTTGTGGTCCTCCACGCTGAAGATCTGGCCGGCGCGGGCTGCCTGGGAGAGTGCTTCCAGGTCGATCTCCAGAGGGCTGGAGACGTAAACCAGTTGCAGGAATATCCCTTCCTCGCGCAGCCTGTCCACGGCCTCCACGGCATTGCCAACCGGCGTTCCGGTCACGAACAGGGTGGCTTTGTTGCCGGCGCGGAGGATGTCCGCCCGGCCGTATTCGAAGCTGTAACCCAGGCCGTAAACGGGCTGGCCGTCTTCGCCGCGGATGATGCGCAGTTTGGAGCGGCCCATGGTGATCAGGTAGTTTCCGGGTTTGTCGATCAGCCAGCGCACCACGCGGTCGGTCTGGTTGGGATCGGCGGGGCAGATGAGGCGGAAGCCAAAGAGGTTGCGCGGCAGGCCGATGTAGTCGATGCACTGGTGTGTTTTGCCGTCTTCGCCCACATCCAGGCCCACGTGGGTGAGCGCCACCTTGAGGTTGGTGTGGTTGATGTCGTTCAGGCGCTGCATGTTGTAAACCTCGTCCAGGCCGAACATGCCGAAATCCGCCCAGAAGGTCTGGATCCCGCAGCTGGAGAGGGCTCCGCTGAGCACGGCAGCGTTGTGTTCCATGATTCCTGCCTGGATGAAGCGGTCGGGGCTCACTTTGGCAAAATCGCCGGTCTTCACGCTGCTCTGCAGATCGCAATCCACCACCACGATGGGGGTGGGGTTTTCCCGGTTGAGACTGGCCAGATCGGCGATGGCGGCGCCCCAGGCGCTGCGGTTGTCGGTGCTCTGCTCATAAACCGTGGGCTGGCCCGGTTGCAGCGAGCAGTTCAGCTCAAAGCTGCCGGTGTCCGCCTCTGGAGCCGGAGCCTGGAAACTTTCCCGCAGTTGGCGGTATTTGTCCATCTGGTTCGGCTGGTCCAAAACTCTCAGAGCCTCGTCAAGCTGCTCCTCCGAGAGCGCTGAGCCGTGGTATTTGGCCAGGTTTTCCATGCAGGGAACGCCTTTGCCCATCACCGTGTGGGCCAGGATCATGGTGGGCAGGTCAGCTTCGCTGGCGCTGGCCAGGGCGGAGAAGATCGCGCCGAAGTCGTGGCCGTCGATCTCCAGCACTTTCCAGCCGTCAGCTTCCCAGTTGCGGCGGATGTTCTGGGGCATCACGGCGTCGATGTTTCCACTGATCTGGAGGCGGTTGTAGTCCACGATGGCGGCCAGATTGTTGAGGCCGTACTTCACGGCGAAACGGCGGGCTTCGGAGATCTGGCCTTTCTGCTGCTCGCCGTCGCCCATCAGGGTCCAAACCATGTAGGGAACCTTGTTTATGCGTGAAGCCAGGGCCATGCCGGCCGCGGCGGAAAGCCCCTGTCCCAGGTTGCCGCTGCTCCATTCCACGCCCGCCACCTCACGCTCGATATGGCCTTCGAATTTGCTGCCCGCCAGCCTGAACTGCGAAACGGCCTCGTCCAGGTCGTGGTATCCGTTGAGGCTCAGGGCGGCATAGACGGCGGGGGAGATGTGGCCGTTGCTCACCACGATCCTGTCCCGGTCTGGCTTTTGCGGAGCGGAGGGGTCGTGGCGGATAACGTTGTAGAGTGCCAGGAGGAGATCGATGCTGGACATCGAGCCCCCGGGATGGCCGGAGGCGGCCAGGGTGGTCATGCTCAGGATGGCGGCCCGGGCTTGGTTGGCCTGGGTTTGCAGGCGGATAATGGTCTCATTGTCGGTCATAGTGGTTCTCCAAAAAAGAAATGGCGGTTCCCCCATATCTGTCCCACAGGACTTTTGAGCAAACCGCCTGAAAGCTTGGTGGAGCATAGGGGGATCGAACCCCTGACCTCATGACTGCCAGTCATGCGCTCTCCCAGCTGAGCTAATGCCCCACATGCTGGATAGCTTTGGCGACAATTCCTGAGGGCCGGCTTTTCTGTCAAGACAAAAACTTTCCGGACTTCCGCGCGCGGCGGGACCGGCGGCGCGGTGATCAGGGACAGAGGATGCTGTCCAATTCCTCTTTCAGCCGGATGTATGAATCCTCGGGTCTGGCCTTGCTTGAGGCACCGGTCACGATCCTGATGTCCCTGCCTTTCCAGCGCCATTTTCCGTCGCCGGAGGATACGAAGTACACGATCTTGCTTTGGTCCGGAAGCTCGGTAAATTGCTTCAAACCCCGGTTGAACAACAGCCAGGCTTTAAGGCTTTCCATCACCACCAGGGCATCATAGGTCTGGCCCGCGATGTCCTCCGGTTTGGCTACTTCGAGCACCGATACATCGTAGAACTCAGAGTAATCCGCCCTTATCATCTCTGTCAGGGCTTTCTTGTGGGGGGTATCCGCGTTCTTGAGCACGGCCACCACTATCCTGGGGCGGTCCTGGTCCGGCGCCCTGCCCTCAATTGCTTCCTGGGGCACGCTGCAGGCCGCGGTGAACATCAGCCCGATCAGCAACAACAAATAGACTGGCTTTTTCATAACCATCTCCTCTGCGGTTCGCAACTTCCCGTTGGCAGGGGTTTCTGTCAATGGAACTTTTCCACGGCTGGTGTCCAGGCCCGGTTTTCCTGCTCTGGCGTAAAGACGACCGCATCAGAACCGGCAGATTGCTGCCAACTGAGCTGGATTTGCGGGAAGAGCTTGCCCGGCGCCTTGTTACCATCCGGCCATGCAATTCGCTTGACAGAAACAGGCCGCGTAAATTCATGGCAAGTCTGCGGGGTGTAGCGCAGCCCGGTTAGCGCACTGGTTTTGGGAACCAGGAGTCGGAGGTTCAAATCCTCTCACCCCGACCACTTTAAGTATTGCCACGTGGGCGCTTAGCTCAGCTGGAAGAGCGCATGCCTTACACGCATGATGTCGGGGGTTCGAGTCCCTTAGCGCCCACCATTCATTTGATTACAGCAATTGGGAAGGACAATGAAAATCGCCGTGACCGGGGCCAATGGCTTTGTGGGCAGCAACTTCGCGAACCATTTCCACCGCCTGGGGCATGAAGTGGTGGCGATCGTGCGTCCAAAATCTCCTGTTGACCTGCTCGATCCCGACGTCGCCATCCGCCGGACGGATTATCAGACCGATCTGGACCCCGCTCTGGAAGGCGTGGAAGTCCTCATCCACAACGCCGGCGCCATCCGCACGCGCAGCTTCGCCCAGATGGTGGCCGCGAATGTGGGCGCCACCCGGCAGCTCATGGAAGCCTTCAACCGCTTGGAAACAGCGCGCAGGCTGGTTTACATCAGTTCCCAGGCTGCTTCCCACCCTTCCCGGAGCAATGAAGAGGTATCCGAAGCCGAACCCTCCGCGCCGGTGGACTGGTATGGCCGCAGCAAGCTGCTGGCGGAGCGGGTCATCCGGGCCGGGTGTGCCAAAGAGTGGGTGGTGGCGCGTCCCGTGCCGGTTTACGGTCCCGGGGAGAAGGACTTTCTGCAGCTTTATAAAGCCGTCAAAGCCGGCCTCAGTTTCCACATCGGCCCCCGTGAACAGTATTTGAACCTCATCTACATCGAAGAGCTTTGCTTGTTCATCGAGCTTTGCTGCACCCATCCCCAAGCCGAGGGCGAGGTCTTTTTCGCCTCCAATGGCAAAACTTACACCCACCGCGAGTTCATGGCCGCCTGCGCTCAGGCTCTGGGCAGAAAGAAAACCCTGAATATCGCCATCCCGATACCCCTGGCCATGGCTGGCTTTTATGCCGGAGAGCTGTTCGAAACCCTCACCGGCAAAGTGACTTTGGTGAATAAGCAAAAGATGAAAGAGCTGATCAACGTGAATTGGGTGGCCAGCATTGCCAAGGCCCGCGAACTGCTGGGCTGGGATCCCCGGCCGGACCTGGAGGCCAATCTGCGCAAGACCTTTGCCTGGTACAGGGAGCACGGATGGCTATAAAGAACTGGTTTCTGGGGCTGCTGTTGATCATCCTCGCGGGAATGCTGACGGCCCAGCCGACCCCCCTCCGCCTGGGCGGCAGGGCCTTTGTGCTGCCTTCAGGCTGGTCCCAAAGCTACGAGCCGCCGGAAGTGCTGATCCGGGTGAAGGTGAATGCCGACAGCACCCTGGGCCTGGTGAGCGTCCTGGACGGCAAAACGGAACTGGAATCCTTGCTCAGGCAGCATCTGCTTACCTTCGCGTACATTCCTTGCGGCGATTCCCTGGCCGAATTCGACGCCATCCTGGATATCCTGCCCCCGCCTGACGCGCCCACCCTCCAAAGCAAGCAGGAGCAGGACCAGCTGCTGGAGGAGATCGAGGCTTGGATCCAGCAAGATTTTGCCAGCCTCAACTTCCGCTCTCCGGCGCATTCCCCGGCCACGGAGACGGCCCTGAACGGTGCCACTGAGCCCTACCGCTCCGGGTTTTATTTTTATGGACTGCCGGATAACTCTGTGCGCCGTTCCCTGCATGGCTTTGAGCAGCGGATTTCCTTCTACTCCCCGGTCTATCAGGACCTTTTCGCCCTGGGCTTTCTGAGAGATCGGAACAGCTCTCTGGAACAGGCTTACGGACAGATCAGTTATCCCTATCCGGTGGCCCTCAGCGCCATCGAGGTGGGCATCGGGGACTATGAACAGCTGTTCGCGCGCGGGCTGCTGAGGAAAAACCGCCTCTTCGGGGTGGACAGCCTCCAGGCCGGGTTCGGCTTCCTGATCCAGGACGGGGACTGGCTGGGGCGGGATTCCGGCCGCGAAGCGCTGTTTTTCGATCTCAGCCTGCCGCTGGGCAAAACCACGCTGGACCTGGCTGTGGCCGATCACCGCGCCGATCTTTCGCAATTCTATCTCCGCCCTGAATACTGGTCGAACCCAGAATACCGCGTGGAGCGCCGCCACCGCGACATCTTCGCCGCCTGGCGTTCTCCCTGGCTGGATCTGGCCCTGCTGCATGAACACGATCTTTCCATCGAGACCGTTTACGCGGATACTTTGCGCGACGACGCCCTCCGCCTGCGGGCCTCAAAAACCCTGCGGACCGGCGGCCTGAGCCTCACACCCCTCTACGAGCGGATGTTCGTCTGGCGGAGTTTCAGCCTGGCTACAGACGACCACACCGACCTGCTGGGCCTGGACCTCGGCCTTGACACAGCCCGGATCAAGGCGGAAGCGAAGCTGGAACTGAAAGACTTCAAGCGCTTCCGGGCCCTGGCCGATCTGGGCTATCGCCTGGGCCAGTTCCGCTTTGGGCTGCTGGGATATTACCGCAACACCCTTCCCGCGCCGCTGCTGTGGGCGCCGAACCCCTTCAGCCCCAAGGATTCGCTGGTCCAGGTGGATATCCACGACAACGCCCATCTGGGCCTTTATCTGAATTGGCTTTGGGGCCAAAACTCCCTGCTGAACATCTCCGGAGGCCGGCGCGTGGTTTCCACCCAGCCCACCATCGCTCTGGTGCCCAGTCCTCAGCCCGTGAATTATCTCCGCTTCAGCGCCCGCATCGATCAAACCTGGAACAACTGGAACCTGGACTGGCAACCGGGAATCGTCTGGCAGGGTGGCTATCAAGATCTTTTCAACGAGCCGAAGCTGCGCTGGCAGAGCCACCTGAACCTCAGCCGCCTGCTTTCCCACCACAACGCTCTCTTCGCCGGATTTTCCCTGCTCGGCCACAGTTCCTTCGTCACTCCCGACCGCGATTGGACCCTCAGAGAGGAAGCGCTGATCATCGATCTCTGGGCCGGAGTGCGGATCGGCAAGCCCTTCGAGTTCCAGATCACCTACAAAAACCTGCTCAATTCCGGCATCTATGGCGCGGATCCCCTGCCCGGGTCGCTGCAGGCCGCCCTGCGCTGGTATTTCCTGAACTAAAATGCGCTATAAAGCGGTTATCTTCGACCTCGACGGCACCCTGATCG
Source organism: Candidatus Cloacimonadota bacterium (assembly GCA_020532085.1). Classification (NCBI taxonomy): domain Bacteria; kingdom Pseudomonadati; phylum Candidatus Cloacimonadota; species Candidatus Cloacimonadota bacterium. The sequence goes on from JAJBAV010000002.1 coordinate 114,312, forward strand.
ATTCCATGGGACTCTGGCGCCAGGTGGACCGTGATTTCCTCCACAAACGAGGCCTTGCCGTCCCCCGCGACCTCTTTCACCATCTGCCTTCCGGCAATTCCTTCATCCAGACCGCCCAGTATTTCAAGGACCGCTTTGGCCTGCCCGACAGCGCCGAAGCCATCATGGCCGAATGGACCCAGATGGTGGGCTGGCACTACGCCAACTCCGTGAAACTAAAACCCGGGGCCAAAAAGCTGGTGGAGAAGCTGAACGCAAAAGGGGTCCCTCTCGGCCTCGGAACCAGCAATTCCCGCGAACTGGCGGAAAAAGTGCTGGTCCAGACCGGCATTTGGAACTACTTTGTCTCTGTGGTCACCGGCGACCAGCAGCTGCTGGGAAAACCCTGGCCGGACATCTATCTGAAAGGCTCTCAGGAGCTGGATTTAGAGCCCGCGGACATCATCGTGGTGGAGGATACCCTCACCGGGATCCAGGCCGCCAAAGCCGCCGGAATGCGCGCTGTGGCCATTTACGACCCCGACAGCGAGGAATTCCAGCCCCGGATCCGGGCCATGGCCGATGCCTTCGCCCACAACTACATAGAATTAAGCGAGTTACTTGAGATATGAACAAACCCTTATACATAGTCATCGGCGCCTATGGCAGCGGAAAAAGCGAATTTTCCCTCCACCTGGCCCAAAGCCTGAACACCCCTGAGCACGAGGTGGTGCTGGCGGACATGGACGTGGTGAATCCCTATTTCCGTTCCCGCGACGTGCAGGAGGAATTCGCCGCCCTGGGCATCGAAGTCATCGCGCCCGAAGGCCAGTTCAAGCACGCCGATCTGCCCATGCTCTCGCCGCGGATCAAAGGCGCCATCGAAAACCCCGCCAAAACCGTGATCCTGGACGTCGGCGGCGATCTCGCCGGCTGCCGCACTCTGGGCCGCTTCGTTGATGCCGCCAGCCTGCGCGGCTACGAGATGCTCTTCGTGGTGAACACCTTCCGCCCCTTCACCTCCAGCGTGGAAGAGGTGCTGCGGATGAAGGACCAGCTGGAATTCGCCTCCAAACTGAAGATCACCGAGTTTGTCTGCAACAACAACCTGATGGAGTACACCACCCCCGAGGTGGTCCAACAGGGCATCGACATCCTGGCCGAATGCGGGCGCCTCACCGGCCTGCCTTTCAGGCGCTACCTCGTTTTGGACGCCTACGCGGACATCGTTCCCGCCGGCCTCGGCGGCAAAGAACGCCTGGTGATGGCCTACACCCTCAAAAAACCCTGGGAAGGCCTCGCCCTGAAAGGGATCTGATCCGCGCCAACGCTCCCTTTTCCGCCATCTGTGGCAAATAATCTACAAAGGTGGCTAATTTTATTATAAATATTTCTTGACCATTATCCCAATGGATCATCCTGAGGGACAAATCATGCAGGGAGACAGGTCATGAGAAACTTTCTTTTCTTTGCGGTTCTGGCTTTGGTCTGCGTTTCGGGCTGGGCTTCGATCCTTTCCACGGAAACCGGAGGCAACTGGAACGATTCCGCCACCTGGGCCGGAGGCAACGTTCCCACGGCTTACGACGACGTGGTGATCAACGGGCCGGTGATCGCCTGTGACGGCCAGGACTGCGTTTGCCGGGATCTGACGGTCAATGCCGAGCGTTTCCTCTATGGCGGCAACACCGGCGGTAGCGAATATTACCTCTATGTTTACGGAAACCTCAGCAACAGCGGCACCATCAGAAACCATCCCAATAATTGGCTGCTGCGGCTCCGCTGTTTCGGCGACATCAGCAACGCCGGCCTGTTCACGCCGGAAGTTCTCCATCTGGACGGCTCCGCGGACCAGTTTCTCTCTGGCAGCGGCAGCTTCTCTCCCCTCTTCCTGAAAGACCTGGCGCCAGCCAGCCCGGTGAGATTGCTCTCCGATCTCAATATGGCCAATTCCCGGATCGATCTGAATCATGGTATCCTGGACCTGAATTATCTGGCAGCGGGCTACACCCTCAGCCTGGCCGGAGGCTACATCATCCAGGGCAACATCCACGGCGGCGATGGCGCCACCCTGGCCCTCAGCGGCGGAGCGGACCTGGATCAGCTGACCATCGACGAATGCGTGTTTACGGGAACGGTGGAGATCGCCAACCAGGTGACCGTGGGGATCCTGAGCAATCAAGCGGTTGTCCAGAGCGCGAACGCGGACGCGCCGGTCCTGATCGTCACCGAATTGCTGGCCAACCACGGCACGATCAAAAACAACCCCCTCAATTGGGACCTCTGGCTGTATCTGGGCGGTGATCTTGAGCATTATGGCACCCTCAGCAACAAGTGGACGGTACTGAACAACACTCAGCCTGCCTCTCTCTGGCAGGACGCCACAGCCGATCCCATCAGCTGCGCCAACTTGATCGCCGAAGCTGGTTCCGCTCCCCACGAGCTGCGTTCCGACCTTCGCTTTGCCGGCGGCAACACGAACCTCAACGGCGCCACCCTCATCCTGCACAGCGGCCGTGGTGTGCACGGGATCACCTTCACCAACGGCTTTTTTGGCGATGCCATCCTGCAGACTGACGGTTTCAGCCCCCTCACCGGTTCCGGTGTCTCCCTGTATTCCATCCAGGCGGAGGATCTGAGCTTTCACGGCACGGTGGGGTTGAGCGGAAACTGCTCTGTCGAGGATCTGGTGAACTACGGTTACATCGAACCCAGGACCCATCCGGTGGAGCTCACCATCAACGGCCAGCTGATCAATTACGGCACCATCCGGCTGATCAACAACTGGACCCTGAACCTCTATTGCCGCGGAAACATCAGCAACTACGGCGGGATCTACAACCGCAATGTCTATCTGGACGGCACGGCGGACCAGTATCTTTTCAACGCCGGTAGCATCAGCGTCTCCAGCTTCCAGTTGGTTTCGGAGCTCGGCCCCGCCCAGTGGTTTTTCAACGGCAGCCTCTACAACGCCGAGGTGCTGCTCAACCGGATCATCAACCCCAACACCCTCGGCGTTTGGCAACCTTTTGACGGAGCGAATTTCGGGCGCCTGATCACCATCGGCAGCGGCGTGACGGAGCTGGCCACCCCGGCCAACTTTCAAGCCTTGCTGCTGGGAACCGAACCCAAACTGCAGTGGGACCAGGTGCCGGGAGCCATCTACTACAAGGTTTACGCCAGTTCCGATCCCTGCGCCCTGTTTCCGGATGGCTGGGACGCCCCCGTCAAAGCCCACGATCCCGATCCCGCCGACGGCATCGTGCGCCTCGACCTGACCGGGACCGAAACCTTCAAATTCTACCGCGTGACCGCGGGAAACACGCTGCCGTAGCCCCTGCCGGTTTTCCCGGCCCTGGAGGCTGTCCCGGTCCGAAACAGGCCCTTGGATGGCTATCTGCTTGAGGCAGAGGGGGATGGACCTTCGCGTCCTGCGCCTGGACAAAATTATCCGCAAGCATCTGCAAGGTAGGTAGTTGCAAAAACCGCTCAAAACAGGGGGTGTAAAAAGTGAAGTTAGCGGTTTTACAATCTTTGTAAATCCCTCTGTTTTGGAATCTTGCAAGAATGTAAGGATCCGTAAGAATCTTAACGCCTGTAACGTGATGAAAAATAGATACTTGCAAGAATGTAAGAATTTTTTTATATTAGCTGGAGTTCTGCAAATCAAGAAATACAAATAACTGCGATTTATTCTTGCATTCTTGCAACTTCATATGCAGCAAATAGATATAGCCGTAAGAATCGGTAATTTTGTTAAAAACCAATTCTGGGGATCAGCTGGGGGTCGCTTCTAACTCCAGGATCGTGGTCCCTTTGAACTCCAGGATGGGGGTCGCTTCTAACTTCAGGATGGTGGTCGCTTCTAACTTCAGGCCTGGCCAGACGGAAGGCGGTGGCTTCAGCCACCGTACCCTTTCAGGAGCCGCGTTAGAGACGATCTCCGGCGGTTTCAACCGCCGGCTGACGCCATCCTCCTGTATCCGGTGAAAAGGCCGCAAACGCGTTCTCAGGAGGCCGTGGGGGCGGATTTCCGGGGTGTTTGGGCCGGTGCTTGAAAGCACCGGACATCGTCTTTATTGTCGGTCTGTCTTGGGCGGTGAACGGTGGCTGAAGCCACCGCCTTCCGTCTTTTTTTGGTTTGTTTCCGGGGGAATCAGTGGTTGAGGTCACCGCCTTCCGTCTTGACTGTGGCCCCAGCCTGAATCAGCCGCTTCACAGGAGCCGCAAACGTCCTCGTTTGCAAAGCTTCGGAGAAGCTTGTCTTTGGGTGCTGAAAGCCCCTGCGGGTCTTGTTTTTGGGTTCTGAAAGCCCCTGCGGGCCTTGGCAGACGGGGACGTCTGCCACTCCTGTTTTCTGCTGTCGTCGATGCTCCTGCGTCGCTTCACAGGAGCCGCAAACGTCCTCGTTTGCAAAGCTTCGGAGAAGCTTGTCTTTGGGTTCTGAAAGCCCCTGCGGGTCTTGTTTTTGGGTTCTGAAAGCCCCTGCGGGCCTTGGCAGACGGGGACGTCTGCCACTCCTGTTTTCTGCTGTCGTCGATGCTCCTGCGTAGCTCGACGCCAGCGCCAGAACTATGTAGCGCGGCATGCCAATGCTGCGTCCTGGCATCCCGCAGGATCGGCATCCTGCGCTACGGGTTCGAACTTGTCTGGATCCCAGCCTTCGCTGGGATGACGGCAGCGCTGAGATGACGAGTCTGGAATGACGAACCGCCCATTTTCTTCTCCCATCCGCCTCCCCTGAACTTCCCGCTTAGTTCCCGCCTGTCAAGTGGGAACTAAGCGGGTTGTTACCGGGATGTGAGTAGGCTGGGGCAAAGGGAGAATCAGTGAAGACATCGGGAAAACAGAAGAAAACCTCAGAGAAATGAAAATAAAACTTGACGTAATCTCAAGATAATTAATTCTGACCTTGAGAATATCAAGGAGTAGATCATGGAAATCACATCCTGCCCGATTTGCAAGCATGCCCTCGAGATCCGGGAGCTTCGCTGCCCGGCCTGCGAGATCAGTTACAGAGGGAATTTCAGCCAAAGTTGGCTGGGCGGCCTCGACCCCCGGCAGCTGGAATTCGTGAAACTATTCATCATTGTCCAGGGCAACATCAAAGAGATGGAAAAGCGCCTGGGCATATCCTATCCCACGGTGAAGAACCGGCTGGCGGAGATCATCCGCCTGATCGTGAACGAAAGCCCTTCCGTGGAGGATTTCGGCGATATCCTGAGCGATCTGGAGCAGGGTTTCATCTCCGTGGAGGAAGCCATCAGCATGATAGACACAAGGAGGAAATCATGAAAACGGCAAAGATCGATCTGAACTACGACTTTGGGGGCAAAGACACAGTGGAGATCACCAACAGCATGGCGCCGCTGCACATCGGGCGTTCAGAAAGCGGCCAGGTGGAGATCCGGGCCGAACTCAGCATCCCCTCTTTCGCGCCGGGAACGGACCTCGCGGAGTACTTTCACGTGGATGAGGACGGCAAGACCCTGGAGATCGGCCTGGAGCGCATTCCGGAGCTCAACGAGGCTTTTTTGGGAACCGGCCGTTCGCAGGTGTGGGTGAAGGTTCCCTCCGGCGCGGCGGTGATCGCCAAAACCGACAACCTGCCCATCAAGGCGGAGGGAATCGCCGGCGCGCTGGTGCTGCACAACGAAAACGGGCCTCTGAAGCTGGATGGCTGCGAAGGCCACATCCATCTGCAGAACGAAAACGGACCCATCAAGCTGCATTCCTGCGCGGGGGATTTCGAGATCCGCCTTGAAAACGGCCCCCTCGTCGCGGAAAAGCTGAGCGGCGGCAACCTCGAGATCACCTCCGAGAACGGCCCCGTGAAGGTTCGCCTGGCCAGCTTCCCCCGGGTGAAGATCAGCAACGAGAACGGCGTGATCTACTATGAAAGCCTGCCTTTGGACAGCGGCGAGATGGACTTCGTGAACGAAAACGGGATCGTGAACCTCGTGCTGGCCCAGGAGCAGAATTTCGAGCTGGACGCCGAGACCAATGTGGGCGCGATCTCCAGCTCCCTGGGAGCGGTTGAAAACGCGGCCGACGGCCACAAGGTCATCCGGCGCGGCGAGGGCGGCCTCAAGATCAGCATCCGAACCGAAAACGGCGTGATCAAGCTAAGCGCGGACGGCAGCAACGACATGAGCTTCGTGAAGATGAAGCTCAAGGACCTCAAAGGCGCGATCGGATCCGCGGTGGGGGAGGAGGACATGGAAAAAGTTCAAAAGACCCTCGCATCCGCCACAGCGGCCGTGGAAAAGGCCATCGGCTCCATCAACGAGGAGAAGATCAAGGAAAAACTCAGCGGCGCGCTGGGCAAGCTGCAAAAAGCTGTGGAAGACTTCGATTTCAAGGAGACCTCGGATAAGGTGGTGAAAACCGTGGACCAGATCGGCGATGAGGTTACCGACACGCTGAAAAGCGTGTTCCGCAAGGTGAAGGACACCGAGGGCAGACCAGCGCCTGAACACCACGCCAGCGACGAAGACTATTCGGAACCGGGCATTCTGAAAGAATTCATTAGAAAAACGGTGGAATCCACCCTCGCCAAAGCCCAGGGAAAGGACCTCAGCGACAGCGAGAAACAGGCCGTGGACGAACGCAGCCGGGCCAAGATATTGGAAATGCTGGAAAGCGGCAAGATCACCGCGGAGGAGGCGGAGCGCCTGCTGAAGGCCATCGGCCGAGAATAAAATCTTGACAGAAACCCGGCTCAACAAAGTTTGATCCAGACCGGTCGGGATGTAGCGCAGTCCGGTTAGCGCGCTCGGTTCGGGACCGAGAAGTCGGAGGTTCAAATCCTCTCATCCCGACCATTGTTTTTAAGTGGCCTCCGCGAAGGAAACATGCCTGAAGAAAAAATTAACCTGAAGTATTATCTCAAGCTCCTCTATCCTTTTGTGAAAAAGGATATGGGGCTTTTGCTCTTCGGGCTGTTCGCGATGCTCTGCACCTCCGCGCTGCAACTGCTCTATCCCCTCATCCTGGCCGAGATCATCGACAAAAGCATCCCCAACGCCGACGTGGCGCAGATGTATCGCTTCGGCGGGTTCTTCGTGGCGGCGGTGATCGTGGCGGGCGTGCTTTCCTATCTGCAGATCGTGCTGCTTTCCAAGCTGGGCGTGAAGATCATCACCAATTTCAAGGCCCAGGTTTTCCGCCATCTGCTCACTTTGCCGGTGGACTGGTTCAGCCACCAGCAGGTGGGGGAGCTGATCGCCAGGGTGGAATCCGACGCGGAGCGCGTGAAGGCGCTGTTTTCAGAGCTTTCGATCCGCATCATCGGCAACCTGCTCTTCTTCCTGGGCGTTTTCCTGGTGATGTTCCTGCGCGACTGGCATGTGGCCATCTACGTGCTGCCGATGATGGCCGTGGCCATCGTGGGCTATTACTTCCTGATCAAATACCTCTCCAAATTCTACCGGATGATCCGGGAAAAGAACGCGCTGGTGACGGCCAAGATCACGGATTTCGTGCAGGGCATGCCGATCATCCAGGCGCTGAACCAGCAAAACAAGGTTTACGAGGACCTCAAGGCCGCCTCGGACGACAAATACAAGCTGGAAACGCGCACCTCCTTCACCGAATACGGCTCGCAAAGCCTCTTCATGCTGATCTTCGAGGTGCTGCTGCTGGTGGTGATCATCAAGCTCACCGCGCCGCGGATCATCACCGGAGCGGTGACCCTGGGCACCCTGATCGTGTTTGTGGACTACATCTTCCGGATGATCTGGCCGCTGATGCAGATCTCCGAAAACGTGATGCAGATCCAGCGGGCCTTCGTGAGCCTGAAACGCATATTGGAACTCACTGACATGCAATCCGAGGAAGCGCTCTTCACCGGAACCGAGCTGCCCTCCTTCGAGCACGAGATCAGCTTCGAGCACGTCTGGTTCGCCTACAAGAACGAGGATTGGATCCTCAAAGACGTTTCCTTCACCATCCCCAAAGGGCAAAAGATAGCTCTGGTGGGCGCTTCCGGCAGCGGCAAGACCACCACGGTGAGCCTGCTCTGCGGCTTCTATCCCGTGAACAAGGGCCGCATCCTGATCGACGGCGTGCCCCTGAGCGAGATCGAATTCCGCGCCTGGCGCCGCAAGATCGGGCTGATCCTGCAGGACATCTTCCTCTTTCCCGGCAGCATCCTGGAAAACGTGCGCGTTTACAACGATGCCGTTCCGGAAGCCAAGGTGCGCGAAGCCATCAACATCGTGCAGCTGGACGAATTCATCCGCAACCAGAACCTCGGCCTGGATTCCGAGCTGGCGGAACGCGGCCAGAACGTTTCCCAGGGCGAAAAACAGCTGATCAGCTTCGCCCGCGCCCTGGCCTTCGAAGCGGAGGTGATCATCATGGACGAGGCCACCGCCTCCATCGATCCGCAAACCGAAGCCAAGATCCAGCGCAGCATGCAGACAGTTTTTTCGAACAAGACCGCCGTGGTGGTGGCCCATCGCCTCACCTCGGTGCTGGACGCCGACCAGATCCTCTTCTTCGACGGGGGCCAGATCATCCACCGCGGCAAACACCAGCAGCTGATGCAAAGCTCGAAGGAATACCGCAAGCTGGTGGAACTGCAGTTGATCGGAACGGAGGACGCGGTTGAATAAGCACGTGCGCTGGATCGTGCGGAAATGGATGACCCAGAAATGGTTCCTGATCATCATGCTGCTGTTCACGCTGGGCAGCTCCGCGGTCGCCATCGCCCATCCGATCGTGTTTGGCCGGCTGATCGACCTGCTGAAGAACATCCTGGCCACGCCGGATAAATATCCGGACCCCATGGCGGAAGTGGACCGCATCATCTGGATCCTGCTGGGGCTGGGCGCGGCGCAGTTCGTAACCGGTTTCTACGCCGCCTTCCGCGGCTGGGTGAACATCCGTTTTGAAAACATGCTGCGCATGTTCTATTTCAAGTTCATCCTCGGCAAGGACTTCCGCTTCTTCCAGAAATTCCGCACCGGCGACGTGGTCACACGGCTCACGGACGACCTCAGCGATTTCCCCAAGATCAGCTGGTTCATGTGTTCCGGCATCTTCCGCGCGGTGAATTCCTTTTCCCTGATCATGTTCTCACTGGTGGTGATGTTCAGCATCAGCCCGCGCCTCACCCTGCTTTCGATCGCGCCGCTGCCGCTGATGATGGTGGTCTTCTATTTCACCGCGGACAAGCTTTACCGCAATTTCGAGCTCAACCAGCAGGCCATCAGCGACATCAACAGCCAGCTGGAGATGAGCTTTTCCGGCATCCGCATCGTGAAAGCCTTTGTGAGCGAGGAAAAATACAACCGCTTTTTCGACCTCGCCCTGGCCCGGCGCTTCAAGACCGAGATGGGCGTGGTGAAGCTGAACGCCGTGCTGAGCCTGATCTATCAGTACATCGACTACTTCGCCCAGATCGGCGTGATCATCTTCGGCGGCTACATGGCCGTGAAAGGCCAGATCAGCGTGGGCACCTTCTACATGTTCTACACCTACCTGAGCATGATGATCTATCCGCTGCTGGACCTGCCGCAGCTCTTTGTGAGCGGCAAACAGGCCTTCGTGAACATCGACCGCCTGGAGGAAATGAAAGACTTTCCCAGCTTCAACGCAAGCTGGAAGGGCAGCGCCAGCCCAAACAGGATCAGCGAACTGCGCTTCGACAAGGTCACCTGCATCTATCCGGAAAAAGACGAGCCCGCCATCACGGACTGCAGCTTCGAGCTCAAGGATGGCGAACGCCTGCTGATCCTGGGCTCCACCGGCGCGGGCAAGACCACCGTGGCCAATCTGGTGCTGGGCCTGCTGCGCCCGGATTCCGGCCAGATCACCGTGAACGGCATCCCCATCGAAGATATCGACCTCACCTCCCTGCGCAACCTGATCGCCTACGTGCCGCAGGACCCGCTGCTCTTCACCGGCACCGTGAAGGAAAACGTGCTCTTCGCCGTGGACGGGGCTTCCGACGGGGAATACCGCACCGCCGTGCGGGCCGCGCAACTGGAAGAGGAGATCGCCGATTTTCCGGACCGGGATGAAACCCGCGTGGGAAGCCGCGGGCTGGGCGTTTCCGGCGGCCAGAAACAGCGCGTCACCATCGCCCGGGCGCTGATCAAGAAGCCTCAACTGCTGATCTTGGACGACATCACGGCCTCGCTGGACGCCGAGAACGAGGAAAAACTCTGGCAGGACATCGACCGCCACTATCCCGGCATTTCCGCCATCGTGATCTCACACCGGCTGTCCACCCTGCACTACGTGAACCGGGTGCTGTTCATCGATTCGCGGGGGCGCGCCCACCAGGGCACCCACGACGAACTGGTGTTCAACAACACCGAATACCACGACTTCCTGCACGAACACCTGAAATAGTTTCCATCTCGCCATATCCAGGTTGGCCCCAAGCATCAATACGGTATGAATACGGAATCAATACGGGTTTCATCCGCAATGATTCCGTATTCATACCGTAATGATATTGGGAGCCAGGCAAAGTAGGTTGCCCTGATGTGAAAGACGGAAGGCGGAGGCTTCAGCCACCGTTCCCGGTTATCAGCAGTACAGGAAACGATCTCCGGCGGTTTCAACCGCCGGTTGGTTTACCTTCACCTGGGCAGGCTGATCCCTCCTCCGGTGGCTGAAGCCGACCGGACATCGTCTTTATCACGCGCAGATGTTTCGGGGCACGGTGGCTGAAGCCACCGCCTTCCGTCTTTGAGCTCGGTTCACACCCTCCCCATGTTCTATCGCTCTGGCTATGTTCGGCACCCTCGCCATGTTCGCCGCTTTGGCTATGTTCGGCACCATCGCCATGTTCTGTCGCCCCTGCCATATTCTGCCGCCTCTGCGAGGCTTTGATGGGGGGCGTTTTCGAGGGGCTTACGCGCCCTCGCTATCGTTCTGTCGCCCTCCGGGTTTCTGGCTGGGTGAGCGCCCGTACCCACTCAATTTCATAAAAATAATTCCACAGGAAAAATGAAAGGCGCCGCGACACTGTGCCTCGGCGCTTTCTTATAGACTGGAGTATGAATGCTTACTTCGCCAGTACCATTTTCCGCATCACTGTCTGTCCGGCAGAGACCAGGCGGCAGTAGTAGATGCCGCTGGCCACGGGCTGGCCCTGATCGTCGCGGCCGTTCCAGACCACGCTGTGATCGCCCGCGGGCAGGATCCGCGAGACCAGGCTTTTCACCTTTTGGCCTTTGAGGTTGTACACGGCCAGATGCGTTTCTCCGCCGGCCGGGAGGCTGAAGCTGAGGGTGGTTTCCGGGTTGAAGGGATTGGGATAGTTCTGGCTGAGCGCCGGAGCGTCCAGCGCGGGCGTCTCGGGATCGGAGCTGTCCACGCCGCCGCTGTTCACCCGGGTGGCGTAGATGGAGTTCACGAAGTATTCGCTGTCCAGGATGCCCGCTCGGGCGTCATCCCAGCAGACCAACGCAGAATTGCCGATCACGGCGGCCCGCACGTGTTCCTGTTCCAGCCAGGCGCCGCAGAGGACCTCCGGTCCAGCGCCCAGAGCTTCGCCCTGAGGGTTGATGTGGCGGATGAATACGTCCCGGTATCCGTACTGGTCGTTGGGGAGTGTACTCCAAATAGAGGCCAGGTTGCCGTTGGCGAAGCGGACCAAAGTGGCGTCGTAAGCGTTGTGCAAACCGGTGGCGATGAGCCGGCCTCCGTCTCCGTAAAGCAGGCTGCCGTCGCCGGCCAGCTTTTGCAGGCGCAGGTCCTGGTCGGGATCCCATTGTGAGGAATAGAGCAGGGTGATGGCGTCGTCCGCGGCCACCAGGCCCTGGATACCGCCAAAGGGGAGCTGGATGCCGGCTTCGGACCAGAGTTTGGTTCCGGCGGGGGAGATCCTTTGGGCTTTGACAGTGATGTCGAGATAGATCACGGGGAAAGCCACCAGATCATCTCCCAGCAAGGCCAAAGAGGGGTTATAGCTGTCGATAACGGCATTTCCACTCACCACCGCGATCCCCTCTGCCGGCCAGCCGGGGGCGGGATCGCCGTTGGGGTCTATCCTCAGCACTCTGGCGCTATGCGCATCTGTGTTGTAATCGGTGGTGTTGAAGATCACATAGCGGTCTTTCAGGCCGCCCAGGCCCAGGGCAAATTCCTGGGGCGGGGTATAGAGGACTTTTCCGGAAGGACCCCACTGGGTCTGGCCGCCGGAGATCCTTTGCCCCATCAATTGATACTGGGGATAGCTGCCAGCAGTCCAGGCCACGTAAATGTCATTGCCACTCTGGCTGATCTGGGGATATTGGGCGTTCAGGTCGTCGGTGACCTGCAGGCCCATGCCGGGGTACATGAGGTTGCCCGTGGAATCCAGCCTCTGCAGGTGCAGCGGATACCACTGGGTGCCATCATAGTTGGCGGCGTACAGGATTCCCACGCTGTTGTCCGGCATGGCAAGGGCTTTGATATTGGTGACATGCAATCCCATCGGAGGGCAGAGCGGCCGGCCTCCCTCTTCCAGCAAGGGATTCATATTTGTATCGCAGATCTGGTAATAAATCTCGTAGTGGCCTCTGCGCAAGTCAGTCCATAGCACCAGATACCTGTCCTGCAGGGCGATCACTTCCGACATGTCGGCCAGGCCGCCCAAGCGGCTTACCTGCGCTTCGCCGCCGAGGTCCTGGAACGCCGCTCCGCCGGTGCTCAGCACCTGCAGCCGCAGGTCGTCGCTCGCTTCGCGCCGGTCCTGCCAGAGGAACATTCCCCGGTCGGAAAAAGCCATTGCAGCAGGACGTCCGGAGATGTATCCGTCCGCGTTGATGGTGATGCCATTTACGCCCCAGGGAACAGCGCCGAGCGGTGACACATACTGGGCTTTGAGCGAATGGGGTGGCTCGTCCTGAGGTGTTTCGATCCAGCTCAACCAGGCCGCGCCAGCGTCTGTGACCGCGAGATCGAGCCCCTGGTAAAACCGGTACTGGGAATATCCGCTGGCGACCTGCACACCATCCGGACCCCACTGGGAAGCGAAGTCGCTGTTCAACCGGATCGCCCGCAATTGTCTGTTTTCGTCTGTGGCGCTTACTTCCCAGGCAAACATCAGGCCGCCATCAAAGACCGGCTGCAGATGGGGCCTGTTGATCGGGTCTGTACCGATCTGGAGACTGATGTACACAGGCGCGGGCAGTAGCAGTTCGCCCACACTGTTCATCCGGTGCAGCCTGAGACCGCCGCTGAAGCTGTAGAGCACGAAATTGCCATTGGCGTCCGGCAGGATGGAGTATTGGCCGCTGGGAAACGCGGAGGGCGGCAGCAGCGGGTTGTTGCCGATCACCGTTCCCTGGTGGGACCAGCGGGTGAGCGAGGAGATCCCATTTTGGGAGACAACGTCGACAATGATCCCGCCTTCGCCGTCGCTGACAACAGAATCGAGGGTCAGATATTGGGTATGGCTGGCCAGAGTGAGCCCGCCAGCCGGCCAAAGCTGGTTGCCAAAGCTGTCCAGGTTTTGGCCGATCACCGTGGATAGCCCGGAGGAAATTTTGTAAATCGCGTACACACCGCCAACGGAATTGGGAACCAGCATGAAGTTGGGGAAGTAGGAACCGCTACGGATCTGCACTCCGCTTTCGCCCCAAAGCCGCTGGCCGTTGGAGCTGAACTTTTGCAGCCAAATGCCGTCCTCGTAGCCGAACCCGGATTGCTGGTAGAGCAACACAAAATTGTTGTCTGAGGTGGGCACGCAAGCCACGGCTTCCTGCACGCCGGGTTCGCCGGCGATGATCCGCGGCTGGGGCCACTGGGGCAGGCCGGAGGGATCATACTTTTGCGCGTAGATGTCGGTGTCGCCGGCATCGGTGTCTTCCCAGAGGGCGATCACACAATCATCCGTGGTGCGGGCCTGGATCCCTCTGAAGTCCAGCTTCCAAGCCTGGCGCAGGGCGACTTCCTGCGCGCTTAAGCCCAAAACCGCCATTAACAATGCCGCGATCAAAAACATCTTCTTCATTTCTGTCTCCCTTTTAGTCATTGTTGACTTGTTGGCTAAGAGCAGCAAGTTTTGTTCCAAACGATGCGAGGTTGCCATATATTTTTTGTGAAAAGTTTTATCCGGAAGCGTGGGGAAAACTGTCAAACGGAGGCAGGATGAGGATTTCAGAGGTATAAAAAAATGGAGCGGGAAACGGGACTCGAACCCGCGACATCAACCTTGGCAAGGTTGCGCTCTACCAACTGAGCTATTCCCGCTTGGTACCAGAGGCCGGACTTGAACCGGCACGAGCGTAAGCCCGAGGGATTTTAAGTCCCTTGTGTCTACCAATTCCACCACTCCGGCCTGGAAAAGGGTGGAGGCGACACCCGGATTTGAACCGGGGATGGAGGTTTTGCAGACCTCTGCCTTACCGCTTGGCTATGTCGCCAGTTTAAAAAATGGAGCGGGAAACGGGACTCGGACCCGCGACATCAACCTTGGCAAGGTTGCGCTCTACCAACTGAGCTATTCCCGCTCATGACTTCGAAGCTCCAAAAATTTGGGTGGGTCTATTTTGTCAAGGCAAAATATGCGTTTCGCCGCAGACCTCGGCCTCGAAACGGAAGAGTTCCGCGTCGTCCCTTTTCCAGGCTCTGTCCGGCAGGCCGGCTTTGCGGCAGAGCTGGCTGAGATAGGTCTGAAGGTCCCAGTTCCATTCCACCGGCACCTGGGGCAGAAAAACTCCGGAACGGAATCCCTGCCGCAGCAGCAGTCCGTCGCGCCCGATCACGATCTCGGAGATGTCTTTAACTGGTATCATTTCGCTGAGGAGGGAGACCTCGATCTCTATTCGCGGCAGTTCCTCCCGGCGCAGAGGAGGGAACCGGGGATCGCCGAAAGCCGCTTCGCGGGCCATTTCCACCACTTCCTCGGCGATGCTGCGGCGGGGTTGGATCAGGCCGATGCAGCCGCGCAGGTCGCCATCCAGGCGCAGGGTGACAAAGAGTCCCCGTTTGGCCTGAAACTCCGGTTCTGCAGGAAGTTCCGGCTGGCTGGGTTCAAAGCGGGAGAGGATGGCTTCCCGGGCCAGGCGGAGCAGCGTTTGCTTCTGTGCGTCCGTCATCACGACCTTCTCAGCGGTAAACGAGGGCGCTCAGGTATCCCACCACCTGCTGGTTGTCGCCGCTCACTTTGCCGGAGTGGGTGTATTCGATCACTTTGGCCTTGGCATCGTCGTGAATGCCCGCGTACATGATCAGGGCGAGCAGGCCGCCGATCCCGCAGGCCTCGCAGCGCTTGGAGATCACGCTTTGCCAGAGGGCGTCGGCGTCCAGGCTCATGATGTAGCGGATGATGAGCGAATCCATCTTTTCCGCGCGGTCGGAATCGTGATAGTGGGAAAGGTCCGTGGAAACGATGATGCCCACTTTTTGGCCGCTGGCCGCGACAGCTTCGCGGATCTGCTCCGCCAAACGCATCGCCACCTCGGGATGGGGGCGTCCGATCATCACCGGGCAGATGGGTGTGGCGGGGAAGAAATATTTGATCAGCGGCAGTTGGATCTCCAGCGAGTGTTCCAGCTCGTGCAGGCGCTTCTCGCGGTTCGGGTCCTCGGTGTTGCGGGTGAGCAGCTCAAAAAGCCGGGGGTCCTGCTCCACCATGCCCAGAGGAGTGTCATACTGGTCGAAGGGCGAAACGGACCAGTCGAAATTGATGCCCTGATGGCTGGGATGCAGGATCAGCAGACTGTCGAAGTGCTGTTCACCGATGTAGTGGAAGCCCTTCGCGGCGCAGGCGCCGGAATAGACGTAGCCGGCGTGGGGGACGATCAGCCCCAGGCAATTTTCTTCCCTTCTGGCTGTGGGCTGGCCTTCCGTCCAACGCTGGATCTGGGTGGAGATCTGGTCTCCGAAGCGGGGATAAAAACTCCCGGCGTGAGTGGTTTTTCTAAGCAAAATCTTTCTCCTCTTGATATTGTAAGCGGGATTGGGCTGCCTGGCCAGCCAGGAATTCCCGCAGGGCGGCGGTGTTTTCCGCGGGAACGCGCAAAACCAGTTCCACCCTGTCTGTCCAGCTTTCCCGCGCCAAGCTGCCTGCCAGCGATCTCAGCAGGCCAAGGAGCTGGTCCACGCTGCCGTACTCAGTCTGGACAATGAACTCGGTGAAGGCGGTGGCGGGGATCAATTCCGCCAGTTCCAGCGTTTTCTCCACGGTGCTGCCGTAAGCTTCCATCAATCCGGGAACACCGAGTTTTACGCCCCCGTAGAAGCGGGTGACGATGGCGAGGACGTTGGTCAGGTTGGCTCGCAGCAGGGCGTTCAGGATGGGCTTTCCGGCGGTGCCGTGCGGTTCCCCGGCATCGCTGTGGTACTGGGTTTCCTGCCCAAAGCCGCAGATGTAGGCGAAGCAATTGTGAGTGGCGTTGGCATGTTCCTTGTTGTGCGCGCTGAGCAGGCTTTTGGCTTCATCCGCGCTGGCGATGGGGTGGAGGAAGCAGATGAAGGTGCTGCGGCGGATCTTTTGCTGCCAGGAAAGGGGGGCGGAGATGGTGTTGAATGCCATGGCGCTACTTCGTTTTCAGCAGATCCGACCAGCGGGTGGTGTAGCAGGGCGAGAGCTTCGCCCGCTTCATCTGCCATTCCCTGTTGATCCCGGAACTGGCGAAGAACACAGTGTCGCGGCCGCAGCGGCGGTTGATCCTGTCCACAGTGTCGATCAGCTTTTTGCGGTCGTCGTCCAGGTAGTTGGTTTCGATCAGGTTCAGCGGAACGTCGTTCTCATCCATGATCTCCGCGAACATCACGCCGGCCTTTTTGAATTCGAAGCCGGGAAGATAGAGGTCGCGCAGCAATTCCAAAGCGGTTTTGATGAGGTCCGGCGTATAGGCCGTGGGCGGCGAAAGCGTGGCTTGGGCGGAGTTGTTGTACTGAGGGCCTTCCTTGAAGCGGTTGGTGTTCAGAAACACCATCAGATGACCCGCCACGCTGTTCTGGGCACGCAGTTTTTCCGCGGCGCGGGTGATGTAGGTGGAAACGGCCTCCTCCAGTTCGGCCAGGTCAGACACCTGCTTGCCAAAGGAACGGGAGACCACGATGCTCTGCTTGGGGGAGGGCGCTTCGTCCATGTTGATGCAGGAAAAACCCTGCAATTCCAGCACGGTTTTGTGCCCGACGCTGGTCATGTAGTGGTCGATGAACTGCTCGGGAGCGTTGCGAAGCTGCCAGGCGTTCTCGATCTTGTTCTGGCGCAAAAACTTGTCATACTGCCGGCCGATGCCCCAGATCTCCGCGACGGGAAGCCGCTCCAAAGCCTTTTGGATCCTGGCTTCATCCAGCATCAGCACGCAGCCGCGATAGCCGGAATAGCGCTTGGCGTAATGGTTGGCCACCTTGGCCAGGGTCTTGCTGCGGGAAATTCCCACCGAGACGGGGATGCCGGTCCATCTGCGCACGGTGTCGCGGATCTTGCGGCCGTATGCCTCCAGATCGCGGATGCGAAAGCCGTTCAGGCCCAGAAAAGCTTCGTCGATGGAATAGATCTCCAGTTCCGGCGAAAATCTGCCCAGCACATCCATCACCCGCCGGCTCATGTCGCCATAGAGCGCGTAGTTTGAGGAAAGCAGCGTGCCGCCGTATTTGCGGATCAGCGCTTCATGCTTGAAGCCGGGAGCGCCCATGGGGATTTTCAGGGCCTTGACCTCGTTGGAGCGGGAAACGAGGCAGCCATCGTTATTGGACAGCACAGCCACCGGTTTGCCCTCCAGGGAAGGGTCAAACACGCGTTCACAGGACACGTAGAAGTTGTTGCAATCCACCAAGGCAACTATGTCCTGATCTGTGAGTCCGATCTTGTTCATCGCATATCTCCCAGAGTCAAAATATCCAAAGGCTTCAGGCTGTCAATCTGTTAATGCCCCATAATTCTGATCGCACGGAGATACCCAAGGGCCGGCAGCTTGCCTGCAAAAATGACAATTATCAGGGCATACTACCTGTCTAACATGAAATTAATCAACATTGACCTAGACTTGTGGATAATTTTCCATCGCTAAAAAGCCAAAAACGGTAAATTATAGCTTGACACCCTTGGAGGCCATGAGAAATTAGATTCAGATAAGTTCTTGCAAAAGAAGAGAGGTTACCATGAAAAAAGTGCTGTTTGCGATGTTATTCATTGCCTCGGTCAGTATGGCGTTCGGTTATTTTACTTACATTGAAGCTCTAAGAGTGATTCCCGGGGGTTACACTCCTGTAGCGGCCCGCATCAATTGCAACGGAGTGTTCACAGGATTCTACACACCCCATCAGTTTGAGCCCAATACCGTTTGGTACGGCACATACACAGTGGAATTGGAAGACTACGGCCCTTGGGGGCCGACCTCCGCATATGTGGCCCCTGAGGCTGAAGATGGCTGGATCATATTCAGTTCCATCAACGGTCCCACAGTGCCCATCGAGCTATCCAGTTTTACAGCTGCCATCTCGGCGGACAATTGCGTTAGCCTCACCTGGATCACCCAATCCGAGACAGGGGTACGAGGCTATTACATCCTGCGCAACAACACGGACGAACTCTCAATGGCCTCCACCATCAGCGAATTGATCCCCGCCACCAATACTTCCCAAACCACGAGCTACGTCTTTACTGACGAGGAACTGCAGGAAGAGGGGACCTACTACTACTGGCTGCTGAACAGCGATCTCGATGGCCATGATTATTACTACGGACCCAGCTCGATCCAGTATTCTCTGCCCGGAAGCGACATACCCGAGCCTCCCCAGGTCACATCACTCGGCCCGGTCTATCCCAACCCCTTCAATCCCAACACGGCTATCCCCTTCAATCTGAAGGAAAACAGCGCGGTGAGTTTGAAGATCTACAACAACCGCGGCCAGGTTGTGAACAGCTTTGAGCTGGGGAATCTGCAGCCCGGTTATCACCAGATAGGCTGGGAAGGCCGCGACAGCGGCGGGCAACCCCTTGCCAGTGGGATCTATCACATCCGGATGCAGGCAGGCAAGGAAAGCTATCAGGTGAAAGCGGTCCTGATGAAGTAACGCAGAAAAAAACCAGTACTTTTTTCAGAAGCCCGGCGGGGAACTGCCGGGTTTTTTCTTTTTCCAGCATCAGTCCCCCCAAGCCAAGGCCGGCAGTTCATACTGAAACCAACTTCAGGCAACTACCTGACGGAGCCATCAGCCGGACGTCACTCGGGCATGAACGGAGCATCCATCAATTGGGAGGCGGGGTCGGTGACCTGAACTGACTATGCGGAAATCTTGAGTGCACGCACCCTGGCTTTCCTTTTTTGGCTCTCATTCAAACCGAGTGGGTGGAAGTGATCAACCAGCCAGCAGCCCGGAGGGCGACAGATCACGACGAGGGAGCGCAGCGCAGTGGAGCCCTCGTAAGGCAACATGGGACCAATAATGGAATTTCCTCCACCCCTCCCCGGAAACGTGGCACGTTTCCGGGGAGGGGTGGAGGCCTGATAAATTGGTTGATCTGTTCATTCAACGAGGGGTTCCGAACCGTCTTAAGCCGGTTCTTCACACCCTCGCTATCATTCTGCCGCCCTCACGGGCTGTGTCCACTTGGTCTGAAAGAGCGCCTCCTTTTTCCCCACATCCGCTTGTTTAGCGCCTCCCGCATACTCCCCGCATCAAGTGCGGCCATCACGCGGGAGGCATAAGCGGGGCGTGGGTGCGGGGGAACAGAAAGCTAGGGCAGTGGAATCCAGCAGGGAAAAGAAAACCGTCGGCAAGGGGGAGCGCCGACGGTTTGTTCGGACAGGGCTGTCCGTTGAGAGACCTAAGCAGGAAGGATGGGAAAAATCAATCCAGAGCTTTCAGAAAGGAAGGCAGATCGGTGCGGGGACTGAGCTGCCGGGTTTCCTCCTCGTGGGAATCGGGATCGGCTTCCTGACTGGCAGGCTGGTTTATATTAAGGACACGGAAGATGTCCTCAATGTCATCTTCGGGTTTGGTGGGCTTGGGAGGCGTCGGCTTGGGCTGCGGCGCAGGTTTGGTCTGAGAGACAGGCAGGGCAGGGGGGAAATCAACGATCTGGGCGGTGCTTTGCAGCCCTGTGGCGATGATGGTGACGGAGATCTTGCCCACAAGGTCGGGCTCGATCACGAGGCCCATGAAAATGTTGGCGTTGGTGCCGGTTTCGTTCACGATCACGCTGGAAACGTCCTCAAACTCGTTCATCTTGATGTCCGGTCCGGCGGAGACGTTGATCAGCAGCGCCTGGCAGCCGTGGAGATTGATGTCGGCCAGGAGGGGATTGTTGATGGCGGCTTTGGCGGCGTTCACGGCGCGGTTTTCGCCTTCGGCCACGCCGGATCCCATCAGGGCGTAGCCCATGTTTTGCATCACGGTGCGAACATCGGCGAAATCCCGGTTCATGAGACCGTTCACGTTGATGATGTCGGAAACTGCCTTGGCGGATTCAAAGAGAACGTTGTCGGCACGCTGGAAAGCCTCCAGCAGGGTGAGGTCGGCGTAGATCTCGCAGAGCTTGGAGTTGGGGATCACGATGAGGGTGTCCACGAACTCCGCCATGTTGCGGATGCCTTCCTCAGCGTTGCTGTGGCGTTTCTTGCCTTCAAAGGGGAAGGGCATGGTAACGATGCCGAGGGTGAGGATGCCGAGGTCACGGGCGATCTTGGCAACCACGGGAGCGGCGCCAGTGCCCGTGCCACCACCCATGCCGGCGGCGATGAAGATCATGTCCGCGCCTTCAATGTGCGAGCGGATATCGTCCTTGGATTCCTCCGCGGCGCGTGAGCCAAGGTCTGGATTGGCACCGGTTCCGAGCCCGCGGGTGAGTTTCTTACCCAGCTGCAGTTTCATCCTCGCCTTGCTTTTCACGAGGTCGCTGATGTCGGTGTTCGCGGCGATGAATTCCACGCCGGAAAGGTCGTTTTCGATCATGGTGTTCACGGCGTTGCCGCCAGCCCCGCCGACACCCACGATCTTGATGGTGGTGCCGATCTGAGTGGGTTTTTCGTCAAATTCGATCATTTTTTCCCCCTTTACGTACTCGTAAAGTCTTTGATTATGTTTTTGATTTTGTCCAGTGTCTTGCCCGCTTTGAACGTGCCCAGACGCAGAGCGGGAGCTTTGCTTTCGGGTTCCTGGTCGGCCGCGTGCCGGAGCAGTCCGACACAGGTGGTGAAGGCAGGGTCCTTCAGCATTTCGGTATCGCCGTTGAGGTTGCTTAGGTCCGGTTGGGCGATCTTCACCGGCAGGTTGAAGGAGTTTTTGACCACGGCGTCGATCATCTGGAGTTTGGCGGTGCCGCCTGTGAGCACAATGCCCGCGGTCACGAGTTCCGGCGTGTAAAAATTTTTGAGGCGGTCGTAGCAGAGCGAGAGCATTTCCTCCACGCGGTGCTGCACCACATGGCTCACCAGATGCTGTGTTTTCACCTGGCTGTCGCGCCCGCTGATGCCTTCCACCACGATCTCGGTTTCGGGATCGACGCTGCTGGCGAGGGCCACACCGTAGTGGGTCTTGATGTATTCGGCGTTGGAGAGGGTGGTCTTGAGCCCGATGGCGAGGTCTTCCGTGATGGAGGAGCCGGCCATGGGGATCACGAGGATCTTTTCCAGGGTGCCGCGGTGATGCAGGCTGATGTCGCAGGTGCCGGCGCCGATGTCGATGAGGATGGTGCCGAGGCGGCGTTCGTCCTCGCTGAGCACGGCTTTGGCGATGGCGATGTGGTTCAGCACAAAGTTTTCGGGGCTGATGTCGAAATCGGCCAGTTGGATGCTTTTGGCCAGGTTGCGCAGTTGGGTGACGTCGCCGAAGATAGTGAGCACCTTGGTGATGAGGTGGAAGCCGGTCATGCGCAGGGGATTGCGGATGTCGTTGTGGCCGTCGATCACGAAGCTCTGCGGGATGCCGTGGAGGATCTGGGAGCGTTCGAAGCCTTTCTGGATCTTGACGCTGTTGCGGGCGTCGGCGATCACTTGGTCCACGTGTTCCTGCACGATCTCGCCCGGCTCGTTGGGGTTGGAGGTGGGGATGGAAATGCGGCCGCCGCCCACCTGGGTGCGGATGTGGTCTCCGGTTACGTTGGTGAAGATGTTGGCGGGTTTGGTGCCGGCGGCGGTGTGCACTTCCTTAAGCGTTTTTTTCACGCCTTCGGCCACGGCCTGGATGTCTTTTACAATGCCTTTTTCCAGGCCGGATGAGGGCGTTTCGGCGATGCCGAGGATATCCAGCTGGCCTTTCGCCTTGGCGTGGGCCAGGATGCAGCGGATGTTGGCGGAGCCTATGTCGAGGGCGGTGATCAGATTGTGCCGCATATCAGTTTCCCGCCTTCACCACCACCTGGTTGTCGACGCGCAGGTCGAGGATGGAGGATTGGCTCACATTGCCGTTGTCGCGCACGAATTCGTAGCGCGAAAGCTGTTTGGCGAGGTTCTTCTCGCTGGGGATCAGGCGCAGGCCGTTGCGCGCGTCGATGATGTAGACGGTGTTGTCGATGGTGTAATATTCAGAGATGTTGGTCGCGAATTCCGGAGCATCCTCCACTATCCTGCGGTGGGTGGCCAATACCTTGTCCAGCGCGGCGTTCTTGAGTTTCCGGCCGCTTCTGAGGTGGGCGTTGTTCACCAACAGATTCACCAAGGGCAGGTTTTCCGTGTAAACCTTGCCGTAGCGTTCCAACACCACGCCTTCCTCATCCACGGGAAAGAGGTCGCCTTCGAGGCTTTTCACATAGAGGCTGGGCTTGCGCTCCGTGAGCTTGATCTGCAGGGTGCTGAAGAGCTTGCGTCGCACCTTCACGGTCTTCACGCGGGCAAAACCACTCACCTCGGCGTGGACCTCAGCTTTGTCCACTTTGAGGAGATTCTGCCCCATATAGGGCTGCAGCGCGCTGCGCAGGAGGCTGTCCGCCACAGCGGAATTGCCGCTGATCTCAATTTTGCGCACATTAAGCACATCGAGGCTGGACAGGAGATGATAAGCGCCGAAACCAAGGGCGGCAAAACCAAGCAAAACAAGGACGAAAAAGACGAAATATCGGCTGTTTCCCCTTCTCTTGCGGGTGTTGTGCTGGGTCGGTATCTTATTGTCTCTCATAATGAAGCATACTTTTGTGCGCTATCGCGTAATCCTGTGTTAAGTCTCTAAGTCACTAACTTTTTTAGGTTTAGTGTTTTTGTCAACTGATTTTTTCAGTTCCGCCAGAATTTCTTCGCCATACTGCCAGACGTTGCCGGCACCCATGGTGATCAGAATGTCATCTTCTTCAAGCAGGGAGAGGGTTTTGGGTACAATATCGGCGTTGTTTTCGATCAGCACAACGTTGTGGTGTCCGCTCTGGATGGCGGCATCGGCGATGAGTTTGGAGGAAACGCCGGGCAGGGGCTCTTCCCGCGCGGGATAGATCGGCGCCAGGAGGAGGCAGTCGCAAGAGAAAAAGGCGTTTCCGAACTGCACGTGGAAATCCCTGGTACGGGAATACAGATGGGGTTGGAACAAGGTGACGATGCGGCGTTTGGTGCTGTCCTTGAAGCCTTCGAGGGTGGCGGAGATCTCGGTGGGGTGGTGGGCGTAATCGTCGTAAACGGTGATGCCGCGGGCCTCGCCTTTGAGTTCGAAACGGCGGTAAACTCCGCTGTATTGCAGCAGTCCCTCGCGGATGTGTTTGAAGGGAATGTCCAGTTCGAGGCCGATGCTCACTGCCTGCAGGGAGTTCTGGATGTTGTGGCGGCCGGTCACGTTCATCTTCACGCGGCCCAGGCGGTAGCCTTTGTAGCTTACGTCAAACTCGCTCACGAAGTCCTTCATGCTGATGTTCAGGGCTTGGATGTCCGCCTGGCGGGAAAAGCCATAGGTGACGATCTTTTTGTTGATGCGGGGCAGAACGGCCTGCACGCCTGGATCGTCGAGGCAGGCGATCACACTGCCGAAAAATGGCACCTTGTTAGCGTATTCGATGAAAGCGCCTTTGATATCATCCAGATTGCGGTAGCAATCCAGGTGATCGGTGTCGATGTTGGTGATGCCGGCGATGCAGGGGGTGAGGGAGAGGAAGGAATGGTCATATTCGTCGGCCTCCACCACGATGTATTTTCCGGAGCCCATCACGTTGTTCGAGCCGTAGTTTTTCACCTTTCCACCCACGATGATGGTGGGATCGAGTCCAGCGGCTTCAAGCACCAGGCCGGTCATGGAAGTGGTGGTGGTTTTGCCGTGCGTACCGGAAATGCCGATGGAGAAACTCATGCGGGTGATCTCGGCCAGCATTTCGGCGCGGCGGATGACGGGAATGCGCATAGCTTTGGCGGCCTGGATCTCGGGGTTGTCGTCCTTGACCGCGGAGGATTTTACCACCACGTCCACATCCTTCACCAGCGTGGGGTTGTGGCCTTCCTCGATCCTGATGCCAAGGGATTCGAGATGGCGGGTGACATCGGTCTTTTTGAGGTCGGAACCGCTGATCTCCAAGCCCTGGTTGTACAGGAATTCGGCGATGCCGCTCATACCAATGCCGCCGATGCCGATGAAATGGATCTTCTTAGTTTTTCCCAGCATTGTGTTGCTCCTTGTTGAGGTCGCTCAAAATCTCTCGCGCCATGTCTTCGGCCGCGGTGTTGGGTGGAATCCGGCTCAGGTTTTGCAGATAAGCTTGGTGCTCGTTGCCCATTTTGAACACCGCTGAAGCCAGCGTGTCACCGCTAAGCTGGCTTTGTTTCAGCAGCAGGGCCAGGCCCTTGCGTTGCTGTTCGAGGGCGTTGTAGTGCTGATGGTTTTCCGCGGCGGTGGGCAGCGGCACCAGCAAGGCGGGAAGGCGGTTTTCGGTGAGTTCGGTGATGGTCATCGCGCCGGCGCGGGTCACGGCCACCTTGGCGAGTTTGTAAAAATCCTTCAGTTGGGGTGAAAAAGCGAAGATATGCACTCCCTCTATGTGTTGGTAACGGGCAGAGAACTCTGCGTAGCCGGTCTGGCCGGTTTGCCAGATGATCTGCCAGCCCTGCTGCGTGAGACGGGGCAATGCGGCGGCCACGGCAGTGTTGATGGCCAGCGAACCCTGACTGCCGCCGGTAACGAGCAATATCGGCCTGCCGGCATCAAGGCCGATCTCTTCGGGACTGATGGTTTGGGGTTGGTCCACCCGCCGCGGAAGCGGGATGCCGACCTGGCGCAGCTTCGTTTGGGGCAGGTATTTGGCGGTGCCGCTGAAACCCGTGAAAACGATCCGGCTGTATTTGGCCAGGTGTTTTGTGGTGAGGCCCGGATAGCTGTTGCATTCGTGGAAATAGAGGGGAAGGCGGAGCACGGCCGCGGCGATGCCCACGGGACCCGAAACGAAACCGCCGGTGCAGATCACCGCCGCAGGCTTGATCTTGCGCAACGCTTTCAGACAGGCGAAAGTGGAGGACGCGAGAAAGACGGGAAAGAGCAGATTGGCCAGATTGAGCTTGCGGTGGAGTTTTTGCACGTGGATGCCGTGGAAAGGATATCCCTCTGCCGTGAGCAGCGTTTCTTCCATGCCTCCGCGGTTGCCGATGAAACTGGCCTGATGGCCCAGCGTTTGCAACTGCTGCGCGATGGCGATGGCGGGGAAGATATGCCCACCCGTGCCGCCACAACCCAGCACGAAGCTCAGGCCGCCTGTCTGCTTCAAATCTTGCTTAGCGTTCACTTTCCATGTCCTTGTTGCTTGGGGCTGGTAAAAATGGCCTCAGCAGGTGGTAATAAGCCATGCCCGGCCCCGGGGCTCTGATCGCCCCAAAGCTGATCAATCTGAGAAAACGGTAGCCGCTCGGGATACGGATCACATCTGCCTCCGTTTGGCGGTGAGATTGAGCACAAGCCCGATGGAGACGGAATCCACCAGCAGTGCCGTGCCGCCATAACTAACGAAGGGCAGCGTGTTGCCGGTTGCGGGGATGATGGACATGCTCACGCCGGTGTTGATGAGGGCGTTGAAAAAGATGTTCATGCCAAGGCCGGCCATCAGATACTTATGATAGCGGTTTTCCTGCGTTTCGGCCAGCTTGAGGATGCGGAAAAAGAGCAGGGCGTGCAGCAGCAGCACAAGGGCCGCGCCAAGGAAGCCGAATTCCTCGCCGATGATGGTGTAGATATAGTCGGTGCGGGCTTCAGGCAGGAAATAGTGTTTGGCCCGGCCGTGGGCCATGCCCGTGCCCAGAAAACCTCCGCTGGTGAGCGCGGTGAGGCTTTCCTTCACCTGATATTCCTCGGCCGAATTGCTGGGCGCGGGACGGTTTGGCACCAGCAGCGAATAGACTTTGTAGGTGTTGATGCGGTCGGAACGGAAGGAATCGCCTTTGGCGATGATCACGGTGCCGGCGATCAGGCCCAGCATCAGCACTCCCAGCACGAAACGCTTACGCAGGCCGGCGTAGAAAAGCATGCCCAGAAGGGTGGCACCGCCGATGATGAGCGTGCTGAGATGCTTGCCGAGGAAGATGAGCACGAAGATCACCACAGTATAGAGGATCAGCGGGATGAACTCCATGCCGAGTTCCTTCACGTTGGCGAGGTTGATCTTGTCCTGTTTGGAATCCAGATAGCCGGCAAAGAAGAGGATCAGCACCAATCGCGCCATAGTGCTGGGTTGAATGCCCACGGGGCCGATCATCAGCCAGCGTTCTGCGCCTTTGGTTTTCACGCCGATGAGGAAGACCAGCACCAGCAGGCCCATGATGAGATAGACCAGCCAGCGGTTGAGGGGGCGCAATTTGTCCACTTTCACGAAGTAAACCGTGATGATGGCGGCCAGTACAGAGACGCCCACGAAGACGGCGTGGCGGTAGAAATTGACCATGGTGCTCTGCACGGAGGTGATGTCCAGCATCACCAGAAGCCCGATCACCAGCAGCGCGAGATAGCAGCCCAGGATGGTGTTGTCGATGGAGACGATGTAGGAGGTGTTTCTATTCTTTTTCATATTCGCTCCTGATCCGCTGCACGATCTCCTTGAAAACCTCGCCGCGGTGCTCGTAGTTGCGAAAGCGGTCGAAGCTGGCACAGGCGGGGGAGAGGACAATGATGTCGCCGGGAACGGAATCGGCAAAGGCGGCGCGGACACAGGCTTCGAAATCCTCCACCCAGGCAAGTTCGAGCTGGCCTTCCCAGGCGGCGCGCATCTGCTCTGTGGTGCCGCCGGTAACGTAAACCTTGCGGGCACGCTGCTGCAGCATGGGGGTGAGCACGGAAAAATCCTCGCCTTTGTCGGAGCCGCCCATGATCACGCGGATGGGTTCGTCGAAAGAGGTGAGGGCGGATTTCACGGAATCGGTGTTCGTGGCCTTGGAATCGTTGTAGAAGAAGATGCCGTTGATGAGGGCGACGAACTCGAGGCGGTGGGTGAGAGGCTCAAAGCTTTTGGCAGCCTCGATGGCGAAGGCGAGGTCATGGGTGAGGGCGTCCACAGCAAGCAATGCCGCCATCGCGTTGGCGTGGTTGTGGGGGCCGCGGATCTTGAGTTCGCTCACGGGTAGTTTGTGGCGGAGGCCGATCTGGATCGCGTCGCGGTTCAGCCAGGCTTCACAGTCGGGCGGGGTACTGGTCAGCGAATAGCGCAGCCGGCGGGACTTGATCAGGTGCTGATGTTCCACGATGGGTTCCGAATCCAGGCAGATAACAGCGGTGTCCGCTTGCGTTTGATTGGTGAACAAGCGGAATTTGGAGGCGGTGTAGTCGGCAAAGGAGGCATAGCGGTCAAGGTGATCGGGTGTGATGTTCAAAAGCACGGCCACCTCGGGACGGAAGTTTTGGATGAGATCAAGCTGGAAACTGCTGATCTCGAGCACGATGAAATCTATGCCCGGTTTCTCTATCGGCCAGGAACAGAAGGCGGAGCCGATGTTACCCGCCAGAATGCTGTTGTAGCCCATGTTTTTGAGGATGTGGTGGATTAGAGAGACGGTGGTGCTCTTGCCGTTGGAGCCGCTCACGGCGATCAACCGGCTGTCGCCGCTCTTGACGCGGAAGCCGAGCTCGATCTCGCTGATGAGTTCGATGCCTTTGGCGCGCGCTTTGGCTATGATGGGCAGATTTAAGGGGATGCCGGGGCTTACGATCCAAGTGTCGCATTGGAAGAGGCGGTCGCTGTGGCCGCCGAATTCGCAGGCAAAATCGCGGGTGAGGGTGTCCGCGCCGCTGATCTTTTCCAGCGGCTGGGAATCGCTCAAAAAGGCAGTTCCGCCCAATTCCTTGATCTTGCAGGCCGCCGCGATGCCGCTGCGGGCAAGTCCGAGAATGGCATAGTTTCGGGACGCGTCAAACAATTTTCACATCTCCTTAGCGCAGTTTGATGGTGCTTAGCCCCACCGCCAGCAAGAGGATCGCCACGATCCAGAAGCGGATCACGATCTTGGATTCGTGCATGCCCTTCATCTCGAAATGGTGGTGGACCGGCGCGCAGAGGAACACCCTTCTGCCTTCGCCGTATCTGCGTTTGGTATGCTTGAACCACGTGCGTTGGATGATCACGGAAAGCGTTTCGGAGATGAAGAGGAAGCCGATGATGACGAAAAAGATCTGCTCCTGCAGCAGGATGGAGATTACGGCCAGAATGCCGCCCAGCGTTAGCGATCCGGTGTCGCCCATGAAAACTTCCGCGGGGTGGGAATTGAACCAAAGAAATCCGATCAGTGTGCCGATCAGTCCAGCGATGAACACCGTCAGCTCACCCGCGGTGGGAAGGAATTCCAGCTGCAGATAGGCGGCGGAATTGAAGTTTCCCTTCAGATAGCTCATGATGCCCAGGCCAACTGCCGAAAAGATCATCACGCCGGCGGAGAGGCCGTCGAGCCCGTCGGTGAGGTTCACGGCGTTGGAGATGCCCGTGATGTAGAAAACCATCAGCGGAATGAACGTCCAGCCGAGGGGGATGATGAGATTCTTGAAAAAAGGTATCTGCAGATTGGTGACCGTGCCGCTGGTGCCGCCGTAAAAGATGGCCAAAGTGAGCAGCAAACCCACGCTGATCTGCCCCCACAGCTTGTATTTGGGTACCAGACCCTTCGCCAGCTTGAGGAAGTTTTTCAGATAATCGTCTAAAAAACCAAAGATGCCCAGCCACAGCGTGGTGAGAAACATCATGATGATGGAGCGGTTCGTAAGGTCGTTCCAGAGCAGCGAGGCGATCAGCAGCCCGAAGATGATCAGCAGCCCGCCCATCGTGGGCGTGCCCGCTTTGGCGCGATGTTTTTCGGGTACGTCCTCGTCGATGGTTTCCACTGCCGCTTTGCGCTTCAACAGGCGAATGAAGGAGGGTCCCACGAACAGGGTGAAGAGCAGCGCGGTGAGGAAGGCGCCAAGGGAACGGAAAGTGATGTAGCGCAATACGTTGAACACGATGCTGTAACGGGCCAGGGGGTAGAGCAGATGGTAGAGCATTAGCGTTCTCCTCTCAGCTGGGGCAGCAGTTTTTCGAGATGGATGGAGTGCGAGGCTTTTACCAGCACCACCGCGCCTGTGGCCAGGCCGGACAGCACGCCGCTGGCCAGCATGTCTTCAACCTTGGCGAAATGCCTTCCCTGCAGATGCGAATCCTGCTGATGATAGCGCGGCGCGTGCTCGCCGACGGTGTAGAGGGCGTCGTAACCCTTCTCACAGAGGATGGCGCCGATCATGTCGTGATAATCCGCGGCGGCGGGGCCAAGCTCCAGCATGTCGCCCAGAATGGCTATGTGCGGACGCGCGGGCTCCAGAGTGTGCCAGTATTCGATGGCGCTTTGCATGGAGACGGGGTTGGCGTTGTAGCAGTCGGCCAGCAACAGCAGGCTGGGAAGGTCTTCGCGCTGCAAACGCAATTCCAGTTGGATGGGATCCGCCAAAGCCTTTTGCATCGCGGCCTCATCAATTCCGCAGTGACTGCCCGCGGCAATGGCGAAGGCGGCGTTTTTGGCCAGATGCGGCACCGGATAAGGGATCGTGTAGGCTGCGCCATTCACTTTAAAGGAACAAACCTGAGCGTCGCATTCCACATCGCTGAGGCGGAAATCCGCGTTTTCCGAGAAGCCAACGCTCTTTCCCTGCTTGGCATAGGCTGCGAAGCGGGGATCGTCGGCATCGAACAGGCGGATGTCCAGCGGCCGGTTGAACAGCGCGGTTTTTTCGCGATAGACGCCGTCTTCGTCGATGAGCTTTTCCAGGTGCGAAGGGCCGATGTTGATGATAATACCGGCGTCGGGGGCACAGATTTCGCTGAGAGTGGCGATCTCGCCAAAGGCGTTGGTGCCCAGCTCGAAGATGGCATAGCGCTGTTCGGGGCGGAGGTTGAGGATGGTCTGGCAGAGGCCGATGATGTTGTTGGCATTGGCCAGGGTCTTCAGTGTGGGCGCGGCGGCGTCGAACACGGCAGCCAAAAGCTCTTTGGTGCTGCTTTTGCCGGTGCTTCCGGTGAGCGCGATCTTATAGACGGAAAACATCAAAAGATACTTGCGGCAGAGCGTGGACATCGCCCGCAGCGGTTCTTCCACGCGCAGATAGTTATTCCAGCCGTTGGCATCGATGCTGCCCACGCCCAGGTTGTTCGCTTCGCGCAGGATTTCGCCCAGATAGGCGTTGCCGTCGAAATTGGCCCCGCGCAGGGCGAAGAACACCGATCCCGGCGTGAGGGAACGGCTGTCGGTGGAGATCCTGGGATAGGTTGCGGGCGCTTTGTAGCCTTTGCTTTCGGAGGGAGGGGCCGCGCAAAGCAGCTCCAGCATGAGGCGGTCGAGGGGCAGGCTGAGTTCGCCTTCCGGCTGTTTTCCAAAATCAGCCGCGTTCATGTATTCAGCGGCTATCGCGGCATCGTCAAAAGGATGGCGCACGCCTTCGATATCTTGGTAGGTCTCGTGTCCCTTGCCGCAGAGCAGAACGACGTCGCCAGGCCGGGCAAGTCTTATAATGGCGTGGATGGCCTCACGGCGATCGCGGATGATCCACCATGGCAGCCACATGTCCGTGCCGGTAACAATCTCGCGGATGATCGAGTCGGGATCTTCTCCGCGGGGGTTGTCGTCGGTGATGATCACTGCGTCGGCGAATTGCAGGGCCGCCTTCAGCATCAGCGGACGTTTGCCACGATCACGTTCGCCCCCGGCACCCAGGAGGCAGAGTACGCGTTTGGGGCGCAGGTCGCGGCTGGCGCGGAGCACATTCTCCAGGGCGTCGGGAGTGTGCGCGTAATCCACGAAAACGCCTATGCCATGCTTGTTTGGGACCCTTTCGAAACGTCCCCGCACGGGCGGCACGTGGTTCAGCGCCTGTTCGATCTGCCGCTTTTCAAAGCCCATCAGATTAAGCGTCGCAGCGCCCATGGCAAGGTTGGACACGTTAAATTTTCCGATCAGAGGCGAGCGGATGTTCACCACCCCTTCGCGGCATTGCAGGGCAAAGCGGCTCTGCTCCCAGTCGTTGGGGCTGTTGTCGCCCCGGATCACGAAGTCCGCCTCAGCGCTGCCCAAGCTGAAAACATATGCCCCTTGCGATTTCAGTTCATCATAAATGTGTTTGCCAAAACTGTCGTCGGTGTTCACCAGCCCCACTGCTTTTCCCTGCAGCGTTCCAGAAAAGAGCTTCAGCTTCGCTTCACCGTATTCCTCCATGCTGCGGTGGAAATCCAGGTGTTCGCGGCTGAGGTTGGTGAAGAGGCAGTAGTCGAATTCGATGCCATAAACGCGGTCCAAGGCAAGCGCGTGGGAGCTTACCTCCATGAAGACGATGTTCAGCTTGCGAGCTGCCATTTGCGCGAAGATGCCGTTGAGCTGCAATATGTCCGGCGTGGTGTGCCGCGTTTCAAAATGTTCGTCATTGATGTAATAGCCCAGCGTGCCGATCCAACCCGCGTCGATGCCGAGTTCACGCACCGCTTTAAACAGCAGCATGGAAGTGGTTGTCTTGCCGTTGGTTCCGGTAACGCCAACGAGGCGGAAGGAAGAGCTGGGATCGTTGTAAAAAAGTTTAGCCAACAGCGCCGCAGCCCTGCGGGAATCGCTCACGCGGATGGCTGGCAGAGGGTCGGTGAAATCGTATTCGCCCACTATGAGGGCGGCCCCTTTGGCGCGGGCGTCGGCGATGAAGCGGTGACCGTCGGAAACCTGTCCCCTGATGCAAACAAAGATGTCGCCGGTTTCGATCTCGCGGTTGTCCACGCGCACCACCCCGTTCAAACACTCGATGCCTTCGAGGGCCTGGGTTTGCAGCAGCAGATCGTGTTGCGTGAAGAGCCGCAAAACCTCGCTCAGGTTCATATGGAAGCCTCCAGCAGGCAGACGGTGTTCTTGGTCACGCGGGAGCCGGGTTGGATGGATTGCGAGCGCACGATGCCCGAGCCGCGGATGCGCAGCGCCACTTTCTCGCAGGCGGCCAGCTGCATCGCCTTGCGCAGCGTGAGGCCGGTGAGGTCGGGCATGCTGCCATGCACCGCGGTTTCAGGTGCGTCACCAGCTTTGCGACCTATCTTCACGGTGATGGGATGGCCCGGATCGATGGCCACGTTCGGCTTCGGGAATTGGTCGACCACCACGGAAGAGGAGTCGGCGCCCACGATGGTGTAGGAAAAGCCGTATTGAATGAGGATGGCCTCCGCCTGGCTGATATGCTTTCCGCGCAGATCGGGCATACGTTTGGAGCTTTGCATCAGGCGTTCGTCGAAGGCGAGGATGTTGCAGTTTGGCATGAACAGGATGTCTTCCACGATCTGTTTGAAAGTGGGCGCGGCGCTGGTGCTGCCGTAATGGTAGCCGATAGCGGGCTCGTCGTAGAAAACGATCATCACCATCTTGGGCGCTTCCACGGGGAACATGCCCACGAAAACAGAGTTGTATTTGCCGCCGGCATAGCCTCCGCCGCCTTCCGCCGCTTTCTGAGCGGTGCCGGTCTTGCCGCCCATGGTGATGTAATCCATCTTGATGTGGCGCGCCGTGCCGCGGTCGACCACCGTCTGCATGTAGTAGCGAACGGTGTCCGCGGCCGCCTTGCTGGCCACCTGGCGCAGCACCTGCGGCTCGAATTGTTCGATTATCCTGCCGTTGTTGTCGGTAACCGATTCCAGCAAATAGGGCTTCACCATCCTGCCGCCGTTGGCCACCGCGCAAAAGGCCGCCGCGTGCTGGAGGGCGGTAACTGAGATGGCTTGTCCGAAGGATATGGAATGCAGCGTGTAGCCGTCCCAATTGTTCAGTTTGGCGAACATGCCGCTGCTTTCGCCGCTCAGTTCCAGCCCTGTTTTCTGGCCGTAGCCAAGGGCGATGAACTTCTCGTAAAGTGTTTTGGCGCCGATCTTGTCGCCGATCAGCGCGATGCCCACGTTGCTGGATTTGCAGATGATGTCCACGGGGCGGATCATGCCGTAGCTGTGCGTGTCCGAGATGGTGCGGCCGCGGATGGTGATCGAGCCGCTGGGGAAAAGGTCTTTGTGGCTCACCACTTTCTTGTCGAGCGCCACCAGCATTGTGAGCGGCTTCATCGTTGATCCCGGCTCGAACATGAAGCTGACGGGGATGTTGGACTTCACGCGCACCAGCCCCGGATCGATGTATCTGTCTTCGGCGGAAACGCCCGCCATAGCCAGGATGCGTCCCGTATGCGGGTCCATCACGATCGCGCCGCCGTTTTTGGCCTTGTATTTCTCCAGGCCGGCGTAGAGGGCGTTCTCCACTACTTCCTGGATGTTGGCGTCGATGGTGAGGTGCAGGTTGTTGCCGTCGCGCGAAACTTTTTCATGCAGGTTCGGATAGGGCATGCGCCTGTGTTTGGCGTCGTACACCACTTCCCGCCAGCCGTATTCGCCGGCCAGGTAATCGTCGTAGCTGGATTCGATGCCGCAGCTGCCGCTGAGCTTGTAGAGCGAGCGGTTGCCTGTTTCGGCGTCGTAGCCTTCCGAGACAGCGCGCACGCTGCCCAGCAGCCGCGCGGCCAGAATGTTGCGCGAATAGATGCGCTTCATCGAGGCGAAACTGTGGCTGAGCCCCGGCAGCTTGTCAGTTTCAAAGGCTTTCACGATCTTTTCCAGCTCCATCTCGCGCACCTTGTTCGTGATCTGAATGGAGCTGAGTTTGTCGTTCATAGTCAGGCGCTGCAGCACCGCCTCGGGTTTCACGCTGCAATTGTTGCCTATTGCCTTGCTTATCAGCTGGTAAGCCTTGCTTAGTTCAAGTTTTTTCTCATCCCCCCAAAGCTTCACCGCGTTGCGGTCGATATCCAGCTGGTAATAGCTGATGGAACTCACCAGCAGATTGCCGTTGGCGTCGTAGATGGAACCCCGGGTGGGGATGATGATCTCTTTGTGGGGGGTATAGCGTGTGAGGCGCTGCTGATCGAGCTCGAAGGGGTCAAATATTTGCAGGGCGAAAAGGTAGCCCACCCAAACGAGGGTCAGCAGGCCGAATGTCGCTGCCAGCAGTTTGTAGCGGGAGCGCATCGTGGCCTAGTCCAGCAGGATCTGAACTTCCTTCGCCTGCGCTTTGGAAGCGAAGAGGTCAATGATGCAATAGCTTTCCCGGTCTTGTTCGTCCGCGGGTTCGTGAACGTAGATGATCTTGCCAGCCTGCACCGGCTGTCCGTTGGCGTCAACGCTCATCAGCTCGGCGAATTGCCGTCCGCTGCGCAGGTCGTCGCTTTCCACCTTCAGTTCGGTGTTGATGTTCTTTTCCGCGGCGAGTTTGGTTTCCATCCGCGCCAGTTTCTGCGTGGCGCGCACCATCTGGTTGGCATTCCAAAAGTTGGCAAATACCGCCGTGACGGCGATCAAGATCAAGATCACGAATTTGGCTCTCATGTTTCCCCCATGATTTTTTCCGCCGCGCGCAGCTTGACACTGCGGGAGCGGGTGTTTGAAGCGGTCTCTTCGTCGCTGGCCGCGAGCGGTTTTTTGGTGAGCAAGGCCAGCTGTTTGTGTTTGCCGCAGTTGCAGTGCATCGCCCTGGGAGGGCAGACGCAGCCGTCGGCGGCGGTTTTGAAAACGTTCTTCACGATTCTGTCTTCCAGCGAATGATAGCTGAGCACCACGATCCTGCCGCCGGGGCTAAGCAGATTCACGGCGTCCTGCAAAGCCGGCGCCAGCACTTCCAGTTCGCGGTTCACATGGATGCGCAGGGCCTGAAAGATGCGGACTTTGCTCTTCAGCGATTCCCTGCTGCCCGTGCCGGCCACGCTTTCGATCACGCGGGCAAGCTCGGCAGTGGTTCGCAGTGGCTGTTTCACGCGTTCCTTCACGATCTTCGCCGCGATCCGGCCGGCGTTCAGCTCTTCGCCGTAGTCTTTGAAAACCCTGGTCAGTTCAGCCTGCGTGAGCGTGTTCACGGCGTCGGCAGCGGAATAGTTTTGCCCGCGGTCCATGCGCATGTCCAGAGGCGCGTTGCCGTCGATGCTGAAACCGCGTGCCTGCTCATCCAGCTGATGTGACGACACGCCGAGGTCGAACAGCGCGCCGTCGATGCTTTTCACTCCGCGCAGCGCGAGTTCCGTGCGCAGCCTGGAAAAATTCGTGCCGATCAGTTCGCAGCTGTCGCTATAGGCGGCCAAGCGCTCCTTTGCCTCCGCCAGCGCGTCGGCGTCCTGATCGAAGCCGTAAACCCTTATCCTCTCTGTGGCCTGCAGCATTCCCAAAGCGTGCCCGCCGCCGCCCAAAGTGGCGTCCACATACACCCCGCCGGCCCGCGGTTGCAGGTAGGCAACGCATTCGGTCAACATCACGGGGGTGTGGTAAACTTTCATCTTCTGCCCTTGTGCCAGAGTTTGGCGTCGAATCTGCTGCGTATCTCCGCCTCGTAGTTGTCGAGGTCGAGGTAGAATCGTTCAGGATTCCACAGCGAAATGAGGTGGTGGTCGCCTTTCACCACGCAGCGGTCGGTGATGCCCGCCTTGCGCAATTCACGCTCCGGCAGCCGCACCCGGCCGGGGCCTTCGAGCTCAGCTTCCGCCACGGCGCAACGGATCAGCATCGAGCGGAAATCCTGCTCCACATCGCTGCCTTCCGCCAGCTCCGCCAGCGTGGAATACCAATTGTCCAGGGGATATAGCGCGATGGAGTTGTCGAAACCCGCCGTGATCACCACCGTGCGCTGTGATTCTTCGCTGAATCTGCGCTTGAACAAGGCGGGGATGATCACCCTTTGGTTGTGCACCGCGTTTTCCCAATAACCGTTGAATGGTCCTGACATCTAAGCTTCCTTATCTCTCTGTTTTGCCGTCAAACCGCTGCTGATTTGACTTCCAGCCGCAGCCTTCATGATTCTCTCTGACACTGTATGACTTTTTTTGACATCCTGTGCCGTTTATATGACATCCAGTTTTCTTGTCAAGCAGAATCTGCGCTTTTTTGAATTTTTCCCCAAACCAAGGCCAATTTTATCGGGATCACTTGATCGCGAATTGAGCATGGAAGCGTGAATTGAGATAGCCTTTCCCAGATAAAACCCATACTTGGCTCCCAATATCAATACGGTATCAATACGGAATCAATACGGATTTCATCCGTATTGATTCCGTATTGATACCGTATTGATATTGGGAGCGACCCTTTGGGAAACTGGTCATCATATATACAAATAAGACCTTTGCACATAATCCTCAGGGTCTGGTGAAAAAGTAAGAGCATTTAGGATCAAAAAGTAGTTTTTGAAATCTGCAAATAATTCTTGACAAAATAGATAGGCTCATATTTTGTCACTCTAT